>JAIJJM010000867.1 GCA_022728415.1 Collinsella sp.
CACCGAGGCCACCGGTTACGGCGTGTGCTACTACACCCAGGAAGCCCTGCGCGTGCTGCGCAACGACTCCTTCGAGGGCAAGACCGTCGTGATCTCCGGCTCCGGCAACGTGGCCACCTACGCCGCTCAGAAGGCTGAGCAGCTGGGCGCCAAGGTCGTCACCGTCTCCGACTCCAACGGCTACATCTACGACCCGAACGGCATCAACGTCGAGGTCGTCAAGCAGATCAAGGAAGTCGAGCGCGGCCGCATCAAGGAATATGCCGAGCGCGTTCCGGGCTCCGAGTACCACGAGGGCAGCAAGGGCGTGTGGACCGTCAAGGGCGACATCGCTCTGCCGTGCGCCACCCAGAACGAGGTTGATGGCGAATCCGCACAGAAGCTCGTGGACAACGGCGTGACCGTGGTCGTCGAGGGTGCGAACATGCCGTCCACCCCGGAGGCCATCGAGGTCTACCAGAAGAACGGCGTGCTGTACGGCCCGGCCAAGGCTGCCAACGCCGGTGGCGTGGCCGTCTCCGGCCTGGAGATGAGCCAGAACAGCTACCGTCTGTCTTGGACCTTCGAAGAGGTCGACGCCAAGCTCAAGTCCATCATGGAAGAGATCGTCGCCAACTCCCTGGCCGCCGCCAAGGAATACGGTCACGAGGGTGACCTGATGCTCGGCGCCAACGCCGCCGGCTTCGTCAAGGTCGCCAACGCCATGGTTGCCCAGGGCGTGCTGTGACGCTTGCCTCTGAGCAGTACTAAGCAGTAGCGTAATGCCCTTGCTTCCCGTGAGGAGGCAAGGGCATTGCTATATATACAACGAGCAACAAGTGCTATCCCCAAATACGTAAGCCCGATAACAACTCAGCTTCCACCTCCATAACCCCGGAACTCACCACCGTCGATCAGCACATGGATCAGCGCGCTGGACCATGGCCGACGTGGTCATCAAAGCCATCAACGGAGTCTCTTCACCGCGCGTGATGCACCTGAACACCGATTTGGTGGTGCGTGATTCGGCGTAATTGCCACGTGGCTGTCGGCAGGACTCTAGATACCGCGTCACAATCACCCAGTAATGCATCACGCAGTGTATAACTCTTCCGCGGAAACGAACACCATTCGTTCATCATCCATGTAGCGGGTTCGCGTGGACTCACTCACCGGATTCTTGGTGAACAGCATAAGCCACGCATTACCTGCCTGATAGCCGCGG
>JAIJJM010000868.1 GCA_022728415.1 Collinsella sp.
ATCTATCAGAACGTACTGCACGAATCCGGCCGGAAACTGCAGGATGTCGCGGGGACGACGGGCAACGAGGACGACGGCACTACGGAGACGGCGGCTGATACGGATACAACCGCTTCCACCGACGCCAATGCGCAGGACCATACAGCGATCATCGCCAATCCGGTGGCGCTGCCGGCCCCCGCATCACACGAGCTCGGTCACGGTCCGCGGACCGTCGCCTCGGACGCCGCACGGCGGCTGTCGCACGGCGATGAGACGCAACTGATCGGCAACGCCCCGGTGGACGCCGATGCGACGATTGCGAGCGGGATGCCCCCCGTGCCGGCGCCACCGTCCTCGGCCCGCGCCGCCACGCCAAGCGGCATGCGCACGTCCGCCCGGCCTGCCGCAGCCAGATTCACGGCCTCCAGGTCCGCTACCTTCAGGTCAGAGGCCGATCGGGCGAAGCGCAACAAGCGCACCGCCATCATCGTCGCCGTCGTCAGCGCCCTGGTGGCGGTAGGCGCGACCGCCGGCGTCATCCTCGCCATCACCCAAGGTCAGGGAACCGATACTGTGGTCCGCGACTGGGTGCGCCAGTCGAACACCCCGACCGAGCCCAAGCAGCAGGCACCGCAGGACGACACGACCAACGGCAACAGCGACACCAAGGATTCAACAACGAAGGACGGCACCGATTCGACCGGCAAGGGCTCGACCGGCGACAGCAACAGCTCGACCAACAGTGGCAATGGATCGACCGATTCCACTCAGGGCAACGGTTCCGACTCCGGCTCATCGAACGGGTCTTCCAGCTCCAACGGATCAAACGGCTCGAACGGGAGCAACGGCTCCGACTCCACCGGAACCGGCAACGGAAACTCCTCAGGCTCCGACTCCTCCGGGTCGGGCTCAGGCAGCAACGGAACCGGCAACGGATCGGGCAACCCCGGCTCCGACGGATCAAGCTCCAACGGCAACGGCTCAGGCAGCTCCAACTCCGGTTCCAATGGTTCCGGTTCCGACTCCGGCTCCTCGTCGAGCGGGTCGTCGTCGGGATCCTGATCGGGTTCTTCCTCCGGTGGCGGCTCCACCGGCACCGGCGAGTCCGGCAACCAAGCGTGACACCAAGCAGTCCACTCGTATCCGTCCGCTTATCCCGCGGAAGTCCCACCAGAACAGCCACATATGGGACTTTCGCCAGATAAGCGGCCCACCGGCCAC
>JAIJJM010000869.1 GCA_022728415.1 Collinsella sp.
CGGCAATGATCATTGCCGGCGCAACAATACCCATGGCGCTCGCGAGCACGTGCTGAAGACCCAGCGGGATGATCTTAGACACAGAAGGCCTGCCCTCCCAGGTAAACAACGGATTTTGCTGCTCGTCCGCAACTGTAGCGTTTTCATTCATGATGCTCTCCTCTCTGAGCAATACACCCGATCGCAATCAGGCCGCCGCACTTGACGTGCAACGTTCCGATGCTTTCATACCTTTTGACATTTGATTAAACAGATAATTTTTTATTACTCTTTATTCGATAATCTCCTCTCCAACTGTCTACATCCGCATTTACCTCTGTGCTTCTCTATTATGTTGTACTATATTATAATAATTTATTATTATCAATTGCTATTTTCTGAGGTTGCTTGCGATGGGACCCAACGCACTTGGGAAGCTCGCCCGTCGCTGAATCGATACCAAGCTGACCGGAGAGAAACAGCGCGTCGCCCAACTTGATGCTAGGAGAGCACGGACCGATGGCGGGCGGAGCATTCGTGGAAGCAATAGTCTCTTTGTTCATACCGGCTCCATTCAAGAGAGGGTTTCCGTTTGGAGGCTCCGGATTATGGCTCTGGTCTATGGCCAACTTCCCGCATGCTGTCCATCGCTCCAAGGCCATGCAAACTTTTTTATAGGTAATTATTTGTTACTATGCAGAGCTCGAACAAATCGCAGATACAAGGCGGTCACGCTATACTCAAAATGAACCTCGACGAAAGATTTGGCATAATGACGCAAACCAGCCACTCGCACCCCACCGCACCCACCTATCCCGAGCTTTTGGCGCCCGCCGGAGGGCCCGAGCCCTTTGCCGCCGCACTCGCCGCCGGGGCAGACGCCATCTACTGCGGCATGGGCAGCTTCAATGCCCGTCGCAAGGCCACCAACTTTACCGATGAGGCCTTTGAGCAAGCCTGCCGCGCCGCGCATCTAGCCGGGTCGCGCGTCTACGTCACGGTCAACATCGTCATCAAGCAGTCCGAGATGGGCGATGCGCTGCAACTCATCCATCGCTGCTCCACGTTGGGCGCCGACGCCTTCATCATCCAGGACTGGGGCCTGTTCTTTGAGATCAAGCGCACGATGCCCGCCATCGAGACACACATCTCAACCCAAGCAAACATCCACGACGACCGCGGAACCCTTTGGTGCCGCGAACAGGGCGCCGACCGCGTGACCCT
>JAIJJM010000870.1 GCA_022728415.1 Collinsella sp.
CGTAATGTGGCTCGAGAGCAGCACGCTGCGCTGGCCGTCGGCGACAAAGGCGAGCAGCTCATCGAGCAGTTTCTCGCGTGCCATGGGATCGAGGCCTGCGGTGGCTTCGTCCAAAACGAGCAGCTTGGCATGGTGGCTGAGCGCGCAGGCGAGCTGCAGCTTCATACCCATGCCGCGGGAGAGGTCCTTGACCTTTGTCTTGGGATCGAGGTCAAATCGGTTGATGAATCCGGCGAACGTTTCGCGGTCCCACGTGGGGTACGCCGGGCCTACGAGCGCCTCGATCTGGCCGACCTTGAGCGTGGAGGGGAAGGGGCATGTGTCCAGCACGAGGCCGATGCGAGAGCGCAGGTGGCGTTGCGACTCATCGGGCGCGTCGGTGCCACAGCGCTGCCCAAACAGGTGTACCTCGCCGGCATCGAGCTTTATAAGACCAAGCGTGGCGCGAATGGTCGTCGTCTTGCCGGCGCCGTTTGCGCCCACAAAGCCAACAATTTGGCCGGGCTCCACGGCCAACGTGACGCCACGTAGCGAAAAGCGGTCGCTCACGCGGCGTGAGATGCTTTTGAGTTCTAGCAAGTTTTGCATGGCATAGCCTTTCTTGCAGATGGTTACTGCATGGTTTCGGGGGCTACCAGGTCGAGCATTTCGTGCAGTTTATCGCGCGTGACGCCCACGGCTTCGGCTTGCGTTGCTGCCTGTGCGAGCAGCTCTTCGATATGGCAGAGCTGATTTTCGCGCAAGAGTTCTTGGTTGCCCTCGGCGACAAAACAGCCCTTGCCCTGCACAGTGCAGATAAAGCCGAGTTGCTCCAGGTCGGCGTAGGCGCGCTTGGTGGTGATGACACTCACGCCAAGATCGCTCGCGAGTGCACGGATGCTGGGGAGTTTGGCTCCCGCAGCAAGCGTGCCCGAAAGGATCTGAGCTTTGACCTGCGAGGTTATCTGCTCATAGATGGGCTTGTCGCTCGAATTGGATAGGATGATGTCCACAGCGGCTCCTTAGCTGATGGGCTACACGTGTATATAACCGGTAAGCACAGTATATACACACTATGTACAGTTGTGCAAGAGGAAATTACGGGGCTGTCCGTCCCTCTACTCATCCTTGATTCTCATTTTCATTGCAACAGCCTCAGGACTCAGCGCAACGTGTTGCGCTGAGTCCTGAGGCGCGAATCCGGGTAGGCAACCCCAGAGGGGC
>JAIJJM010000871.1 GCA_022728415.1 Collinsella sp.
CGCCCACTCGGCCGGCGCGGCGTCCAGCGCCACGACCTGCACGTTGCCGGTCACATCGCACTGCTTCGGCACGCGGTCCGAAATCGTGCATGGCAGTCCCGCCGACTGCGCCTCGATCATCGTGACCGGCAGCCCCTCATACAGGCTCGGCAGCACGAACGCGTCCATACCCTGCAGCACGCGGTTCACATCGCCGCGAACCCCCAGAAACCGCACGCAATCGGCCAGCCCCAGCGCCTTCACCTTGGCCCGGATCTGGTTCTTCAGCGCGTCGTCCAGCTCGCCGCCGCCGACCAGCCACAGTTCGCTGTCCGGCCGCTGGGCATGCACCTGTGCGAACACGTCGATCAGGAACACGTGGTTCTTCTGCGGGAAGAACCGCCCGACATGCCCCAGCACGAACGTTCCTTCGCCGACACCGAATTCGGTTCGGACCTGCTCACGTACGGCCGCGTCGAACCGGTACTGCGCAGTGTCGATGGCGTTGCGCTGCTGAATCACACGCTTGCGGTTCTTCTTGCCGAACAGCCAGTCGCCGGCCTCCTCGCCGCACGCGAACATGTACGTCACGTATTTCGGCAGCCGCAGACGGAAGTACTCGCGCACCACGGACTTCAGGTCGAAGCCGACCGGGCGGTTGTGCGCGTGGGCGATACGCACCGGCACGCCGAGCTTCGCGGCGATCCGCAGCCCGAAGTAGCTGCGCTCCTCCAGGTTCGAATGAATGATCCGGTATTCCGGGTGCGCGGTCAGGAACGCGCGGAACTCCTTCTTGTACCGGCCGAAATACTGCGGGTACATCGGGCACATGCGGTACACCCTGCCGCCCAGCTGCGCGATTTCGTCCTCGTACGCGGCCTTGTAGCTGCGGTTGACGAGGAAATCGTACGTGACCTTGCTGCGGTCCATGTGGCGCAGGTAGTTCATCATCATCGTTTCGGCGCCGCCGCGGTCCATGACCGTGTCCAGTACCAGCACACGCACCGGCTTGTCGCCGCTCGCGGCCGCCGCGGACTCGACCTCGCTGCTGCCCGGTTCCATCCCGGATTCCTTCATCCCCTCGCGCTCGCCGGCCGCCGCCACCGCCGGCTTGCGGATCGCCGTCACCTGCCGCGACTGCTCCAGTTTCACCACCGAATCGGCGGGAACATCCCCGTCGATCACGCATCCGGCGCCGATGACCGTGTTGTCGCCGATGG
>JAIJJM010000053.1 GCA_022728415.1 Collinsella sp.
AGGAAGGAGTACTCGAGCGGTTCGGTTATGCCCATGATGGCGGCCGGGATAACGGCGGCGATCATGAGGGAGCCGACCTTCTTTTTATTCTCGGGACGGGCGCAGTGGTAGATGGCGAGCGCCGCCGCGGGCAGGCCGCACATGGCGAACAGCACCTTGCCGTTCATGACGTATTTTGAGATGTCGATGTCGTACATCATGCCGGGCGTGTTGAGCATGGCGTTGTAGATGTTGACAGCACCCTCGACGGTCTGGCCGTCAACCTGGATGCTACCGCCCAGAGAAGTGAAGAAAAACGGCAGGTAGATGAAATGATGCAGGCCGAAGGGCAGAAGCATGCGCTCGGAGAAGCCATAGATGAACGCGCCAAACACCCCGGTGGAATCGATGAGTGTCGAGGCGGCCTTTAGGCCGGTTTGAACAAACGGAAACACGAAGGCGAGCGCAACGCCCACTAGGCTTGCGAAAACGACGGTGAGGGCGGGGACGCAGCGCGTGCCGTTGAAGATGCCGAGCACCGGCGGAAGCTGCACCTTATAGAATCGGTTGTGGATCCACGCGACTACCAAGCCGATGATGATGCCGCCGAATACGCCGGTGTCGAGTGTGGTTACGCCCAGGATGGCGTTCTGACCGGTCTGCAGGTTGGCGGGATCGATGGTGCCCAGCAGGATAAGCAGCTGACCCATGATCGTGTTCATGGTCATGTAGCCGATGAAGCCTGAGAGTGCGGCGGTCGCCTTCTCGGCCTTGGCGTAACCGTAGGCGATGCAGATCGCAAAGAGAACCGAGATGTTACCATTGATAACGTTGCCGGCTGCTTTGATGAGCGTGCTAAAGATCACCATCGGCTCGGTGCCCAAAAGCGGGCAGAGCGAGATGAGGTTAGCATTGGAAAGGGCGGAGCCCAGGCCGACCAAAATGCCGGAAACGGGCAGGAGGAGGACCGGCGCCATGAGCACCTTGCCGAGTCTCTGGAACTCGCTGTAGAGCTTGCTTTCTTTCATGATATTCCTTCGATGCGCGGGGAGTTAGGACAGGGTCGGCCAATAATCGCCGTTCGCTTCGATCAGGTCGTCGAGGATTTGGCGCGCGACGGTAGTCGAAGGGACGGTCTTGTTGATTGCGATGGCTTCGAGCGCCTTCTGGTAGGAATGCTCGTAATATGCGTCGACGGCGAGCTTCTCACTGGCATTCTGCTCTTCGATAAGCCCCTTGTAGAAGGTGGGGATAGCAGGCTGGCTGATGGGTTCGGGGCCCCAAGAACGCAGGTAGGCAGGGACCTCGACCATGGCGTCGTCGGGCAGATTGGGGATGGCGCCGTTATTCTCGACGATTACGAGATAACGTTCGCACTTGTTGTAGGCGATAGAGGCGGCTGCGTCGACGATAAAGTCGCCAAAGACCGTGAAGCTCTGTACGGGGCTCTTGTAATTGGCGGGATCTGCCAGGTACTTGTCGTGCTCGGCAAACATCTCCTTCTCGCGTCCGTTGATGACGTTGTCGGCGCGCGTCCAGTTGGGGTCCATGTCATCTGCCATGTCTTTGGAGTACAGGTAGTACTGCAGGTAGCTGTTGGGCAGATACTCGGGATAGTCCTTCACAATCTTGACGTATTGACCCCAGGTGTGCATCCAGTCCTTGTCCTTGTGATGCTTGTCGCTCACGGCCATGCCGTGCTCGAGAATCATCTGACGGAGTTCCGGCAGACGATCGTGCCCCTGCTTGTCGTACATTTTGGTAAACCAGCCAAAGTGATTGAGTCCAAAATACATGGGGTCGATATCGCGCCAGCTGGGAAGTCCGAGCATCTTAGAGTACGAGAGCAAGATAGCCGTGGGCATATCGCAGATGTTAAGGATATGGTCGTTGCCAAACTCGCGACGTGTGGCCTCGGCGACAACTGCGGCGGGGTTGGAATAGTTGAGGATCCAGGCGTCTGGACTGTATTTCTTGGCGTAGCGTACGAGATCGAAGACGCCGGGGATGGACCTGATGCCATAGGAGATCGAACCGCCGGCGCCGCAGGTTTCCTGTCCCACGCAACCGTACTTGAGAGGGATGCGCTCGTCCTGGCGACGCATCTGAAGGCCACCCTGGCGGATTTGCGCGAAGACGAAGTCGACATCGGTAAATGCCTTTTCGGGATCGGTCGTCACGACAACTTCGATGTCAGGAGCTTCCTGCTCGATGAACTGCTTCATGATGTCGTAGACGAGATGCATGCGCTTCTCGTCGATGTCGTACAGGGCGAGTTTGCGCAGCGGTAATTCGTTTTTCTTCTGCAATAGGCTCTGGATGATGCCGGGGGTGTGGGTGCTGCCGGCCCCGGCGATTACAACTGCTTTCTTGTCCATGTGGTAAACCCCTTTCATGTGGACTGACCACTTCAGACTACGAAAGCTCTACCTGCGATCCTATCGATTTTCAGATTGCGAAAAACGATAGCGATAATCTTAACAGGATGCGTTTTGCGTGGTTAAATAGCGCCGGGAAAGATGCTGACTTGGGCGGCAGACGACGTGTTGCATGGCTGCAGGAGCGAACGCCAGGCGGTCAGAAGATGGTGGGCGGTGTTGCGTCTAAGTGGCCTTTGCATGATTGTTTTAAAGGCAACTAGCCCGCATACGTTGATTGTCGCTTTGTCGACTGCCAAAAATGAGTCGGCTGGACAGTTAGTTCAGATACGTATTGATTGAGGTCGTCAAGGAGTATCAGCAGGTTCCTTCATGGGCGCTTGGAAAGCATGCGATTGAGACTGATTTGCGCTATAGCTTTGGTTTTGACTGCGAAATGCGGTACTGGCCTCGCTTTGTAGGGCTTGGATGGCTGAGGTGAGTACGTATCTGAATCAACTGTCCAAACTCATTTGCAAGGACGTGCATTGATGCATGTTCAGAGCTTTTTGCGCCGCTTGAGCACACTCGGCTTAGCCGGCGGCATGCGCGGCTTTTGGCTGCAATTGCGCTACCCGCGGTGGCGCTCCCAGCGAGCCAACTTAATCGTCACCAGCGTAAGCGCCCAGGCCACAAGCGAGAATGCGGCGCCCACGGCGCCCACGTACGCAATGCCAACGCTGCTCACCACGGCGCCGCCTACTGCGGTGCCAAACGAAATGCCGACATTAAACGCCATGGGCTCAACTGAACTTGCGAGTACCATCGACTTGGGGCGGCGGCTGCGTGCCACATCCATAAAGTGTGTGATGCACGACACCGAGAACAGGTACATGAGCAGCGCCAAGCTAAAGACAAAGACCAGCGCGAGCGGCATGGTGCCGCCCACAGCAAACAGCCCGAGCAACGCCGCAGCCTGCAGCACAAACGTCACAAGCAGTGCCTTCATGCCAAAGCGCGCATCGATCCATCCGCCCAGGATGTTCGAGATCAGGCAGAACACGCCATAGGCCATAAGCGTGGTGCTCGCCTGAACAGTGCCCATGCCCAGCACCTGCTCAAGATAAGGCGTCACGTAGCCGTAGAACACATAGACCGATCCCACGCCAAACAAAAAGATGAGCATGCCGGTGATGATGCTCGGCTCGCGCAGCAGCCCCGCCTGCTCGCGAAAGGTGGCAGGCTCGTCGGTTTGCCCAGCGCGCGGCATAAACGCCATGAGCGCTCCGCAGATCAAAACGGCAAAGGTAAGCGTGCCGTACATGGCCACGTGCCAATCGAGCGTGTCGGCCACAAACTTGCCAATCGAGGTCACAAAGACCATCGCCACGGAAAACGCACCATATACCACCGAGATGGCAAGCGAAGTTTGCTGCGGGGACAGCAGCTCGGGGATGTACGTCACGCCCACGGCGAGCAGCGCGCCCGAGACGGATCCCAGGACAATGCGCGAGATAAACAGCACCTGGAAGTTGGGTGCCAACGCCATGACCAGGTTGCCGAGCACAAAGACGATGCTGTAGCACACGAGCAGCTGGTAGCGGCGGAATCGCCCCGTGCTGAGCGCAAGCACCGGCGTCGCGATAGCGTAGACGAGCGCGAACACGCTGATGAGCTGGCCCGCAGTGGCAAGTGATACGCCGAGTTCCGTTGCCAAGTCGCTTTCGATGCCGATGACCACGAACTCGGAGCAGCCGAGCGAGAATCCCAACAGCACGAGCAGCGCCAGGCAGAGCCTGGTGCGCGCGGGGGAGAGCGCGGCGGCGTTTGACTTACTTTTAGGCGTGGTTGCGGCGGTCAAGGTTGTCACTCCAATGTCGCATGAATAAGCGTGATTCAATCCCTGCAACTCTAACAGAATGTGTCAGGTGCCTGCCTCCTTTGTCGCAGGCTGCGCTTGCCTGTATAGTCGCAATACAGGCGAAGATGGTCTCAGGTACATTGCGGGCGACAGGAGATCCCATGGGTATGCACACGACAAAGGTTGCAGTGGGCGAGGGCAAGTTTGTGCTCGAGGCCCAGTTGACGGTGACGCCGCGAGGCATGGCGGTGTACGCCTGCTCGCCTGAGTTCGCGCACCTGGGCGCCACGGCGCAGGCCATTCCTCGCCCCGAGCCCGGCCGTACGGCGACGGTGAGCATCCTGGCCGTTCCGTGCCATCGAGACGAGATCCCGGCGCACGATATTGCGGCGGCGCTGGCCACGCGCTTTGGCGTGCCCGTTACGGCGAGCACAGGTTTTCATGTTGAACAGGCGAGCGGGGACGACCTGCAGCGCGTGCTCGACACCACCAAGGAACTCATCGCCGCGCTCGAAGGCACCGCGGCCCGCATCCTGCGTGCCGGCTGGGATGAGGGCGGCACAGGTGCCGAGGTCGTGGCGGTCGATGCCGCGACCGGCGAGACGCTTGGCCCCGTCGACCGCATCGAGGCCCATACCGGCGAGGGCGTCCTGCATCAGGCATTTCTGACGCTTCTGGTCGAGGGCCAGGGCGAAGACGCGCGCCTGCTACTCTGTCGCCGCAGCCCGCTCAAGCGCCTGTGGGGCGGGGTGCTGGCTGATAGCTGCGCCGGCCATCCACTCCCCGGGGAAGACGTCGCGGCCGCCACGGCGCGTCGCATCAACGAGGAGCTCGGCATTGCGCGCGAGCCCGAGCAGCTCGAGTACCTCGGACACGTGGTGTACCGCGAGGACCACGGCGACGGCCGCTGCGAGTGCGAATGGTGCGAGGTTTACCTTGCCCATGTTGAGCCGGGCGAGCTGCATATCAACCAAGAGGAGATCTCGGAGGTGCGCCGCGTGGCCCCGTCCGAGCTCGACGGCTACCTGCAGGGTCACCCCGAGCAGCTGGCCCCCTGGCTCCGCGAGGCCCTTAGTGACCCATCCATCCGTACGGCCCTTGCTATGTAAAAAGGACAGCCCCTTTGTCGCATCCAAACCGTCACAACATTCGGCGATAATCTCGAAAACGAGGAAAAGCGTCGAATGTTGTGACGGTTTTCCCGTCTGTGCCGGCGAGCTCCAGCGCCATCTGGGGGTATAAGACTAGCGAGTGTTTATTCGCGAGGCTTAAGGGGCGCCCCGTATGGATATTGATAACTTTGAATGGTGGTATAGCGAGGGCGAGGCTCCGGACGAGGAGTGGGACGAGCCCGCACCGCGTGACGCGTCGAGCGACGAGGACGAGACCGGCAACGATGCCGTCGAGGTGGACGCCGCTTCCGACTCCGCCGAGCCCCTGACCTTTGAACAGGCCTGGGCCCAGGCCGAGGCCGACGAGGCAAAGGCCGATGCCACGGCCACGCTGGATGAGCCGGCCGACATGTCCATCTCGCCGGCCAAGACCCCGCAGCCGCGCCACACCATCGACCCCGGCAGCACAGCATCTTTCAGCATACTCGACGTGCCCGCTCAGGGTGCTCAGGCGCCTGCGCCCACGCATCGCCCCGACCTGGTTCGCGAGGAAGACGCGGGCCGCCGCTCTCCGCTCGGCCCCATCCTCATCGCCTTCATGGCCGGCGTCATCGCTTGCTCGGCGATTGGAAATGTCTGGAGCCATGTGGAGCAACAGCGCAGAGATGCCGCCAAAGTCGAGATGTCTGTCGAGCAATCGCTCAGCCGCACGCGCTCGGTGCATGTGTCGGTCGAGGTCAAGGACGGCGCGACATGGGACACCGCCCGCGGCGACAGCCAAATGCTCATCCACATCGTGGGCCGCACGCTCAGGGGACAGGCGATTGACGAGTATCAATATGTCAACTCCGCTGGCGACGGCGTCGAACTCAAGCCTGGCGACTATGAGCTCACGGTCGACGAGCCGCCCGTCGCCACCGATGGCATGCGCTTCCGCGCCTCAAAGCGCATGGTTCCCGTGAGCTTTAACTCGCAGGCGCCCGATACGGTCGACAGCACGCCGCAGGGCGGGTTCGACCTTTACGCAATCGCTCAATAACTGCGCCTGCCGCTTCTTCTTGCCGCCAAGAGTGGGACAATAGCCCCCGACACTGTTGTTTACTTTTGGAGGAAGTAGCATGTCCACCGTCACCACCATCAAGCGCGGCGGCCTCACCGCGGCCATCGATTCCATGGGGGCCCAGCTCACGAGCCTTGCCCTCGACGGCAACGAGTATCTGTGGCAGGGCGATTCGGCCTTTTGGGGCAAGCACGCGCCCATTCTGTTCCCCATCGTGGGCTCACTGCGCAACAACACGGCGACGTCTGCGGCCGGCACCTGTGAGATGCCGCGCCACGGCCTCGCGCGCATCGTCGAGCACAAGCTGGTCGAGGTCTCCGAGGACGGCTCGTCCGTCACCTACGAGATCACCGACACACCCGAGTCGCTCAAGGCTTTCCCCTTCCACTTTAAGCTCAACATGACCTATGCCCTGACTGGTGACGCCACGCTTGCCCAGACCTTTGCCGTCACCAACACCGGCGACGTGGACCTGCCGTTCTCGGTGGGCGGCCACCCCGCGTTTAACGTACCGGCTCCCGGTGCCGAGGACGAGACGTTCGAGGATTACGAGCTGGCATTTACCGAGGCTTGGACCAACGAGGCCCCCATCATCACGCCTGATGGTCTTATGACGTTCGAGGGCAGTTACAAGGCCCCCGATAACTCGGATGTGCTGCCCATCACGCACCGCAGCTTCGATAACGATGCCATCATGTTCACCGATACCCCGGGTTCCACGCTCACGTTGCGCGGTCGTAAGTCGGGCCATGGCGTCAAGATCGACTTTGAGGGCTTTAAGTACATTGGCGTGTGGTCTGCCGCCAACGACGCTCCGTTTGTGGCGCTCGAACCTTGGACTGGTCACTCCACCATGGACACCGAGGACGACGTTTTTGAGCACAAGGTCAACACCATTACGCTGGCGCCGGGCGAGACGGACAAGCGTACCTTCGAGGTAACGCTGCTTTAACAAGCTGCATACCTGGATGTCGCTCGCCGGCGACAAAACTACGGACTAGTCGTTGGGGACGTTCCTTAACGACTAGCCGTTGGGGACGTTCTTGTTTGACTAGTCGTTTAAGAACGTCCCCGACGACTACTAATCGTTTTCAGTTCGTTAACTTGTATATATGCATCTGCTGGAGGTAGCGCTGAGCGGTATCCTGTTAAGTCGTTAGCATACGATTCGGCAGGGAAGGCAGATTATGCATTCTCCCCATCAACGCGACGCGTATCCACAGCCGGTATGCAGCCGTCGCATCTTTTTGGGTAGCGCTCTCGCTGCGAGCGCTACCGTCGTCGCCGGCGCGCTCGCCGGCTGCCAGCGCCCGTCCACGCTCAAGGTGGTTCAGCCCACGACGGGCGGCGGCCGCGACGACCTGTCCGATTCCGTGATCGGCAAGGACAAGATCCGCATTGGCATGGAGGCGGCCTACGCCCCGTACAACTGGCAGGTTTCCGAGGCCAGCGAGTTCACCATCCCCATCGACAACGTGCAGGGCGCCTATGCCGACGGCTACGACGTGCAGATCGCCAAGATCGTCTGCAAGGCCCTCGGCGGCGAGCCCGTTGCCGTCAAGCAGAGCTTCTCGGGTCTTATCGATTCGCTCAACAACGGCCAGATCGACCTCATCATCGCCGGCATGAGCGCCACGCCCGAGCGCGAGGAGTCGGTCGGCTTTTCCGATCCGTACTTTATTGGATACTTTGGCCTGTTCGTAAAAGAGGGCTCGCCCTACCAAAACGCGACCAAGCTCAGCGACTTTAGCGGTGCCACGGTGCTCGGCCAAAAGGACACCATGCTCGATACCGTCATCGACGAGATCCCGGGCGTTGTGCACAAAAACCCGGTCGATTCGGTCCCCACGGTGTTCTCGAATCTACTGCAGGGCACGTGCGATGCCGTGACCTACAATACCGAGAACGAGAAGGGCTATATGGCCCAAAATCCGGGCATTGTCCCTATCCACTTTGCCGAGGGCGAGGGCTTTAAGCAGGAGGTCACGGCAAACGTCGGCTGCCGCAAAGGCTCGGACAAGCTGCTTAAGCTCATCGACAAGACACTCAAGGGCATTAGCCAAGAGGAGCGCGATCAAATGTGGGACGCGTGCCTCGACCGTCAGCCGGCATAGGGGGGCAGCATGAAAACCATCAATCGTCTGGCCTCCTTTATCAAGGCCGACCACCGTTATGTGTACCTGGGCACGAGCGTCATCGCGGCGCTCGGCCTGGCGTTTAGCCAGCGCAACCCCACGCCGCTGAGCTTCTTGGCCCCCACCGGTATTTTCCAGGACTGCCTCTGGGCAATTCTTTGGGCCTGGATTATCGTGTCGGCGGCGGTGCTCGTCACCAAGCTCATGCATTGGAGCGACTATCGCGAAAAGTCGCCGTTTGCTTCCGAGCGCTTCCGTCGCGGCGCGCGCTTGGGTAGCTATGTCGTGGTCGCCATCGCGGCGATCTTCTTTATCGACCGTTGCGTCATGTCGTTTATCGATCTGGTGCAGGTGAGCATTGTCTCGGACTCCAACCCCAGCGACTTTTTGTCGAGCCTGGTCTACATGACCTACAAGAGCGGCGACTTCTTCATCCGTGGCATCGAGATCACCATCGCGCTTGCCACCTTCGGCACCGTCATCGCATTCTTCCTGGCGCTGCTCTTTGTGTTCCTGCGCATTCAGACGTTCGACCGCGTGGACAACGACCTCACGCGCTTTTTCAAAAGCATCGGCCGCGGCTTTGCGACCATCTACTCCACCATCGTGCGCGGTACGCCCATGATGGTCCAGGGTCTACTCATCTATTACGCGGGCTTCACCGTTTTGCGCGGCATGGGCTTCGAGACCGCCCAGGCCAACCAGATCTGGAGTACCTTCACCGCCGGCCTCGTCACCATCTCGCTCAACTCCACCGCCTACATGATGGAGGTCCTGCGCGGCGGCATCGAGTCCATCGACGCCGGCCAAGCCGAGGCGGCGCGCTCGCTGGGTCTGTCGCAGTGGCAGGCCATGCGCAAGGTCGTGTTCCCCCAGGGCATTAAAAACGCGATTCCGGCGCTCACCAACGAGCTCATCATCAACATCAAGGACTCGTCGGTGCTTTCGGTCATCGGCGTGTTCGACCTCATGTACGCCACCACCACCGTCGCCGGCGTGTACTACCGCCAGATGGAGGTCTACTGCGTGGCGCTCGTGGTTTACCTGATCCTGACGCTCGTGGCGAGCCGCCTGCTCGAGGCCTTTGGCAAAAAGCTCGGCGCCGAGGCCCCGGCAACGCTGCCCAGCTCCAACT
>JAIJJM010000872.1 GCA_022728415.1 Collinsella sp.
AAGAATATTGTTCTTCGATCTGCCTCTGCTACCCTTCCCTATGTCCTACCCTTACGCACAAAATCCCCTGACGCATAAATCGAGAAAAATGAATCGTACTCGAGGCAACTCTCACTTTTTCACACCAAATTAAAGTTTTGATCGCAATTACTTGAAATAAGCGTAATGGTTACTATAGTAAACATTACCACAAGGATGGATGTATGGGTGTGTATAAGGCAAGACGATTCAGCCAAAGCACGAAAAAACTTGGTATTCACGATAAAGTTCTCATGGCTGCCGCTGAAGAAGTGATGCAGGGCATATGGGAGGCTGATTTAGGTAGCGGTGTCATCAAAAAACGTTTACCCCTCCAACAAGGAAAGAGTGGTGGAGCCAGAACAATTATCTTTTTTAAATCAGCAAATCATGTGTTTTTTTATGATGGTTGGTCCAAGAGTGGTCTAAGCAGTAAAGGAACCAAAGAAATCGAAGATGATGAACTGGCGGCCTACAAAAAAATGGCAAATGCATTTCTGGCCTTTAGCAATAAGCAAATAGAGGATTTGATCGAAACTGGCTTTTTGATTGAGGTGAAAAATGAGCGATAAATTACAAATGATGCTGGAAGATGCAAAGGAACTGAATGCACTGGGCCTGATGTCTGATAGTGAAGTTGATGCCATTGCCGTCATGGTCAAAGCTCGTGAAGTCAGCGCCCGTATAGCCAAAGTCAAATCAATGACGGGTGAAGAGATCAAAGCCATCCGCACCCGATACGGCATGTCACAATCCGTGCTGGCACATACAATGGGAATGTCAAAAGAAAGTGTCTCGAAATGGGAACGAAATGAAATAAAACCGAGCGGCCCGGCACTACGTATTTTGAATACATTGGCAATAAAAGGACCGGAAGTTTTTGCAAAGTAAAATGTTTGCAAATGATTTACCACATTCATTAGTACCCCTTGATTAAGGGGTACTAACACTATTCTAATTCTACTGCCAGCTAATCTGCGCCCTGCCGTTTTTCTTACTCTTATACAGCCGCTCATCCGCCAGCATTTTCAAGCGTTCGACGGTAGTACATTCATTTGAATGCGCTACACCGATACTGGTGCTTAAATTAATGCTTCCCACCTGGAAATGAACGATTTCTTTTAGAATCGATAGCAACTCTTCCAGCGTTCCACCCGTATAAATCACCGCAAATTCGTCA
>JAIJJM010000873.1 GCA_022728415.1 Collinsella sp.
TACATCTTCGTCCCACACTTCCTCAGGCCATTGGTCGGGGTTGTAATCGCCGCCGTACCAGATGCGGGGCTTGTTGCCCGCAAGCGGCTGCGGCCACTTGAACTCTTTACGTTCCATGATGATTCAGCTCCTTTATTGAATTTTATCGATAATCTGCGTCCGCGGGAATAAACAGCCCACAGGGCTGTTTGCCTAACGGCTCAGCTCGTCAGAGGGGGGGGGCTTGGCACTATTATCTCCCTCTGATGAGGAAGGTTGTCTCGGCGGAGCCGGGACGGAGGGAGAGACCCCGCCGCGAGGCGGTGAAGACACCGCGTCGGCGGAGCCGACTCCATCACTCCTTGACGGCGCCTGCGGCGAGTCCGGACTGCCAGTACTTCTGCAGGCACAGGAACGCGATCACCAGGGGGATGATCGTGATCAGGGAGCCCGTGATCACCAGGTTCTGGATCGCCTGGCCGCCCGCGGTCGAGGCCTGGTCCTTCCACTGGTTCAGGCCGATGGTCAGCGGGTACCAGTCCGCGTCCTTGAGCATGATCAACGGCAGGAAGTAGTTGTTCCACGTCGCCACGATCGTGAACAACGCCGTCGTCACGATGCCCGGAGCCAACAGGGGCAAGGAAATCTGCCAGAACGTGCGGAACTCGGACGCGCCGTCCACGCGCGCCGCCTCCAGCAGCTCCTGGGGCACGGCCTGCTCGCTGAAGATCCACATCAGGTACAAACCGAACGGGCTGATCAGCGACGGGATGATCATGGCCCACGGGGTGTTCGTCAGGCCCAATTTGGCGAACAGGAGGAACTGGGGAACCGCCAAAGCGATGCCCGGCACGCTGATCGCGCCGATGATGACCACGAACACCGCTTTGCGCCCCGGGAAGCGGAACTTGGCCAGAGCGTAGCCGCCCATGATCGCCAGCAGGGTCGCGCCGCCGGCGCCGACCACCACGTACAGGATCGTGTTGAACAGCCAGCGCGCGAAGATACCGTCCTGATAGGAGAACACCGTCGCGATGTTGTCGAACAGGGCGAACGTCTTGCCGAAGCCCAGGCCGAACGTACTGGTGAAGTCGGCCTGCGTCTTCGTCGCGTTGATCAAAAGGTAGACGAACGGGAACAGGCAGTACACGGCGAAGACCGCGCACAGGACGGTCAACAACGTGGAACGCCTCGGGTTGTTCACGTTCGCGAA
>JAIJJM010000874.1 GCA_022728415.1 Collinsella sp.
ACGGATTCGACGTTGGCGAGCAGGGAGCTCGGGCCGTTCGGGTCGTTGATCTTCTTGATGCGGTCGTAGGAGAACTTGACGTCGGAAGCGGTCAGGTCGTTGCCGTTGGCAAACTTCAGGCCGTCCTTGAGCTTGACGGTGAATTCGGTGCCGTCATCGTTCCAGGTACCGTCATCGGCGGCGATGTCCGGGCTCAGCTCGGAGGTGTTGTAGTCCTGGGCATACAGGAACGGGAACACCTGGATCTGCACGGCGTAGGAGCCGTTGTCGTAGGAGCCGGCGGGGTCCAGGCTGGTGATCTTATCGGCGGTGCCGATGGTGATGGCGTTGCCGGAATCGGCGCCTGCGGTGGTGTCATCCTTCACACCGCCGCAGGCGGTCAGGGATGCGATGGCGGCCACGGAGACGGCGGCGGCCAGAATCTTCTTGGAATTCAACAGGAATCCTCTCTCATAACTTGTTTCCACGCCATCACTGCGGGCGTGGATTACCGCCTGACTATGGTGAGGATGTGTTACTCCTGCGTTTCCACAGCCATCGACTTATGTTTCGCTTGTGGCGACCATGGCCGGTTTTATGCGGTATCGAGCAGTATTACGGATTCTTGTATTACGACGTGAATAACGTTCAAATGGTGAGATGAACATGCTATCATCTCACCATTTGAACATGCTTGTAGACGAATGCTTTCCATTCGTCAACCGGTCGGCCTACTGCTACTTGAGCTTGCGGCCCGCGCACCACACCTGTTCGACCGTCCAATCGGTCGGATCGGCAAGGTTGAAATCGGCGGCGAAGCCGGGGGCGATGAGGCCGATAGGCACCCCGGTGACCGGGTTCGGCCGGTCGAAGCCGAACGCCTTGGCCGGCGTCAATGTGGCGGCCTCGACCGCGTCCACCGGGCTCAAGCCCAGTTCGCACACCGCACGGCGCACGGCGACCTCCAGCAGCAGAGTGGAGCCGGCGATGGCGCCGTTGGAGACCAGGCGCGCATGCCCGTCGACCACGTTCACGTCCAGTGCACCCAACTTGTAGGCACCGTCCGGGCAGTCGGTCGCGGCCATTGCATCGGTTACGAAGGCCGTACGATGAGGCGCGAACCGGAAGGAGAGGCTCACCATCGGATCCTGCACGTGAAATCCGTCGTTGATGAGCTCGATGGTGACGCGCGGATCCTCGACCGCCGCCGGA
>JAIJJM010000875.1 GCA_022728415.1 Collinsella sp.
AACGAGGCTGTCGAGCTTGCCAAGGCCTATGGCACCGACCAGTCCGCGTCGTTTGTCAATGGCGTGCTGGGCAAGATCGCGCGCAGCGAGGAGCTGCCGGGCGAGGAGCTGTACCAAGAGCTGCTGGCCGAGGATCGCGCTCGCGAGGAGGCGCAGGCTGCCGAGGCGGCCGCCAAGGTCGCTGCCGCTCCGGCTGCCGCCGGTGTACTTGCCGAGGATGCGGACGCTGCTGAGGCCGTCGAAGCCGACTCCGTCGAGGAGTAGCCATGCCAGAGGGTTCCGTCCGCAACTTCGATGAGATCTCGGATCGTCTGGACCAGATCATCGCCACCGTTCGATCTAAGGACACGTCCCTGGAGCGTTCGCTCGATTTGTTTGACGAGGCGATTGAGCTGGGCTCCCGTGCGGTCGATATGGTCGACAAGTTTGAGCTGACGCCGCGTGAGGCCAACAAGCTCGAGCAGGAATACGATGAGGATGCGTCAAACGAGTCCCAAGATAGACAGGCTGCATCCCCGGATACGAATGGTTGATGGCATTCATGAAACGCGTGCGTCTCGATGACGAACTGATTTCACAGGGCATCTGCGCCGATCGCGCGGATGCCCTTCGCACTCTTATGGCCGGCTTGGTCTCGAGTGGCGGCGAGCGCTTGACTTCGCCGGGTCTTAAGGTGACCCCGGGCCTGCCGCTGCACGTGAAGGGGCGTATCCCGTACGTTGGCCGCGGCGGTCTTAAGCTCGAAGGCGCGCTTGATGCGCTTGACATCAATCCGACGGGCCTTGCTTGTCTGGATGTGGGCTGCTCTACCGGCGGCTTTACCGATTGCCTGCTCAAGCGCGGCGCCGCCACAGTTGTTTCGGTCGATGTGGGTCGCGCCCAGTTTGATTGGTCGCTGCGCCAAGACGATCGCGTGACGCTTCACGAGCGCACCAACGTGACGCAGCTGCCCGAACTTGGCTACGGCAGCTTTATCGACCTGGCCGTGTGCGATGTCTCGTTTACGAGTATCGCGAATATCATTGACGCCGTGCTGGCGTGCCTGAAGCCTTCGGGTTCGTTTTGCACGCTCGTAAAGCCCCAGTTTGAGGCGCCGGCTGCGTTGGTGGGCGAAGGCGGCATCGTGACCGACCCCGACGTCCGCCGCGATACGCTCGTGGCGGCGATTGAACTTTTTGCCGCCAAGGGCCT
>JAIJJM010000876.1 GCA_022728415.1 Collinsella sp.
AAAATCATTCTTATTACTTTTGACAAACGGACGCACGAATTGCGGAGAGATAAGTTTTGCTTCATGACCGATGTCGCTGATACGCCGGGCCATAAAATGCGCACCAGCGCAGGCTTCCATAACAACTACTGAGGATGGACATGTTGCCAGAAACTGCATCAACTTCGTACGCGTAAACTTCTTACGCAAAAGCGCATTGCCAGATTTATCCTAACAATGAATATGAAAAGAATGTTTACCGAGATCGATACCAATAAGCGCAACGTTTTGCATGATGGTGCCCTCTAAAATAATCCACCCTGTCAGCGTACCGCTCACCGGGTGGGGGTGACCATCTCATTAGACCCGGGCATCAGTATCAGTCACCTGAACAACAGAGAAAAAACAAAGATCGCTGATGCCCTGAGACAAACATATCCCCTGACAGAATTACTGCATGTTCTGAGCCTTGCCCGTAGCAGTTATTTTTATCACCGGGCTGCACTGAAAGCCGGTGATAAATACGCCACGATACGTACGATGCTGACAGATATCTTTAACAGTAATTACCAGTGTTATGGCTATCGTCGCCTGCATGCGATGCTCAGGCATGAGGGGGTTCGGCTATCAGAAAAGGTTGTACGCAGACTTATGGTGGAGGAACAGCTTGTCGTCAGCCGTAACCGTCGTCGCCGCTACAGCTCATATTGCGGAGAAATCGGACCGGCTCCGGATAACCTTATCGCCAGAGATTTTAAGGCGGAGCAACCTAATCAGAAATGGCTGACAGATATCACGGAGTTCCAGTTCCCTGCAGGTAAAATCTGGCTATCACCGGTGGTGGACTGCTTCGATGGAAAAGTTGTGAGCTGGTCTCTCAGTACACGCCCCGATGCTGAACTGGTCAACACTATGCTGGATAGCGCTGTCGAAACGTTAAATGCTGGCGAACGACCGGTGATACACAGTGACAGAGGTGGGCATTATCGCTGGCCAGGCTGGCTGGAAAGAGTGAATGCAGCAGGTCTTATTCGCTCAATGTCCCGTAAA
Organism: Collinsella sp.; assembly: GCA_022728415.1. Next base: position 1,030 of record JAIJJM010000876.1, read on the forward strand.
GGATGTTCACCTGATAATGCCGCATGCGAAGGCTTTTTCGGCAGACTGAAAACGGAAATGTATTATGGGCGTAAATGGTCGGGCATCACGCCAGAAAAGTTCATGCAGCAAGTGGATGCTTACATCAGATGGTATAACGAGCGGCGTATAAAATTATCGC
>JAIJJM010000877.1 GCA_022728415.1 Collinsella sp.
GGTAGCCGTCGGCAAAGGTGATGATGCCGTCCTTGACGTTCAGCGTGAGCTTGCAGGCGCCCTGCTGAGGTGCGCACCAACCCACACCGTGCGTAAGACCGGAGATGTCGGAAATCTCCTTAGCCTGGACCCACTTGCCCTCCTCGGGGATGGGTGCGGGGCCGTGGTATGCACCCTTGGCAACGGGGCACATGTTCTCCACTTCCTGTGAGTACTGCATGCCTCTCCTCTCTATCGTGTTGGCGTCCCGTCTGGGGGTCGTGGCTGGCGATTGCCGGGCGACCCTTTGAAAGGGACATGACATGCAGCCCTTATAATACCGCGAAATGCACGGAATATTCGGCGAACGGCTCAGTTTTCGTAGCGAGAAGTCCGGAAGTTTTAATTGAAACGATTTAAATGAGATATATTCATCAGAAGCGCGCGTTCCATTTTTGTCGCTTTCGGTCATCTTGCGGAAACGTCGCATTGTCTGACCTGTGCTGCGGTGCCGTTCGCCGGTTGTTTGCTGCCATTTGCCGTGCGCAGATGCCATTTTACGTGAATGTTTTGATGTCACGCTTCAATCGTGCTGTATTGGATGGCAAGTAGATCCCGGCGAAGGGAGCGCCATGCAGCGCGTTTGGAGAACGGTCACCGGCTTTTACCATGTCTGTGCCCGCGGTACGGGCAAGCAGCTCATCTTTGAGAGCGATGATGACCGGTGGGAGTTTTTGGAGCTGATGCGCGACTGCTGCCGCGAGGCTGGGGTGACGGTCGTGGCGTGGTGTCTCATGGGCAATCACGTGCACCTGGTGCTTGCGGATTATGATGACAGGATGAGTGCGGCGATGCACCGGCTGCTTTTGACGTACGCGCGTCGGTTCAATAAGCGCACGGGGCGCACAGGCCATCTGTTCCAGAACCGTTTTGATCGTCGTTCGCTCGATACCGACCGTTATCTGATGGCCGCTATTCGCTATGTTCACGCCAATCCGCAGGAAGCGGGTATCGCCCTTATCGAGCGTTATCCGTGGAGCAGCTTTGCCGAGTACCTGAGGATGTATGACGGCGACGTAGCGAAGAGTTTTTCGGATCCGTCCACGGTGCTCGAGCTTTTTGGGTCTGCCGAAGGCTTCATCGCCTACTCGTTGGAGACGCCCGACGGATCCGATCCCGTGATTCACGATATGGATGAGACGGAGTGGG
>JAIJJM010000878.1 GCA_022728415.1 Collinsella sp.
GTCAGTCAGTGCGTGAAGCCACCACCGCCTCCGGCGTGGATAATGCAGCCTCCCCCCGACTGGCAGACACCGCTGAACGGGATTATTTCACCCTCAGAGCGCGACTGATAATAATGCAAAAACAACTTGAAGGGGCACAGCTATACATTCGAGAGCAATGCCTCAGATAAAAACCGGCCAAGGATAATCCGCTGAAGATTCGCCGGTGGCTAAAGTGTGCCAAGAGTTCAATTTACGCAATTACTCCTGTCGATGCTATGCACCGTCTTTGTGAAGTCAATGGATACCTGATTTATTTCTGTGCGCTGTATCGTCGCTGTACTCTTGCATTAATTATGACTGTAGCCTGACGGGGAACTCCTTCTGCACAAGTGTGGGGGAATAATCAAAAACGATGCACACCGGGGTTACCGGGTACACATATTTCATCATGCCAGCGAGTCCGGTTCTGGTACGGAAGAAACCGGACGTTATGATTTAGTGCGGAAATATTTGTGTAGTGTTCTGAATGTTCTCAGTAAAGAGTAATGAATTATCAAAGGTATAGTAATATCTTTTGTTTTCGTGGATATTTGTAATCCATCTGAAAACCCCTGCTGTAGCAAGATTTTTCCTGTATTCGTAAAATGATAACTCTCCTGATTTGAATCCTTTTAAGGTGGCTTCTATAAGGCATTTATTTTTTGAAAATCTTACATTTACAACCTTACCCTGTCCTTTTATTAAAACCGTATTATCGTTTTCAAGAACAAGATGAATATTCTCTGTGGCTAAATAGTAAATGTAATGTGAGACATTGTGACGTTTTAGTTCAGAATAAAACCAGTGATAGTTTAAATTATTTCGCACTTTATCGAATATTTGTTTAAAAATGGCAACCTGAGCCATTGTAGTACCTTCCATGTGATATGAGGGGCGTAGTCTGCACGATTATCTAAATTGCTTCAATCTGGTCTGATCTGTTTTCTGAGCAATTCAGTAATGTCACTCTTTTCTTTGTTTGCTTCAGGAGAAACTCTTTTTTCTGAGCACAGTCTCCGGCGGCAGGCTTCAATGACCCAGGCTGAGAAATTCCCGGACCCTTTTTGATCAAGAGCGATGTTAATTTGTTCAATCATTTGGTTAGGAAAGCGGATGTTGCGGGTTGTTGTTCTGCGGGTTCTGTTCTTCGTTGACATGAGGTTGCCC
>JAIJJM010000054.1 GCA_022728415.1 Collinsella sp.
CGCTTTTGAGAACGGTTGGATTACTCGTGATGAGCTGATGGAGGCCGCTGTGAAGTATGGCAAGAGCCCGTATGGCAAGCATCTGAAGGATGTGGCGGAGAACAAGATTATTGTTAAGCCGCGCGACGCTCGATGATGTTGTTGGGTCGTGGTTGCTGTGCCGTTGCTGTCTTTTGTCGTTATTGCCTATAACGTGCAGCCCTACATTATTCAATGTTTGCAAAGCGTCAAGGCCCAAACTTTGGATGATTTCGAGGTCATCGTAGTAGATGACGCGAGTACTGACGGTACGCTGGAATGCATTACTCGTGAAGTAGCGGATGATCAGCGGTTCCATATAATCGCAAAATCGGAAAATGAAGGTGCACACCTTGCCCGGCGAACTGGTGCGTTGGCGACCAAAGGACAGTATGTATACTTCGTTGATGGTGATGACAGTATCAGTGCCTTACTATGCGAACAGGTATCCATGCTGACTCGTGCCTCATCTCCTGACATTATCCGCTTTGGATTGGATGCCTTTCCCGAAAGCGGTGCGGACGATGGCACGGCAAGAGCTGTGGAAGCGGTCTTTAATAATGCCCAAGGCATGAGGACCTCTAGGGAAATTATAGAGACTGCATTCAGCGACATAATTTCCCCTCGTGACGTATGGAGCGTTACGGTATGCACTTATCGAGGTGATTCCATCAGAGAGTCTTTTTCCAAGATGACATCCAAGCGTCTTGGGTATATGGAAGACACTTACGAATTTTTTGTCATCGCAAATGAGTCTCAGACATTACAGAATTACGCTGATTTTCATGCTCTGAAGTACCGTATTGGAGCGGGCAGATCCGGGCGAAGATTGTATTCGGCAGAGGAGTTCTCGAAACGGCAACGAGAAGTGCACGAAATGTATCTTTTGCTGTGTGAGTATTGCAACTCTCAGCGAGACGATACCGATTTCTACAGTCGCACAAGCCTTTGGATGAAACGGCAATATCTTCTCATGCTTGTTACTGACTGGGTAACTCGTTTGCCAGCGGCGGATCAAGACAAAGGATATACGGCTATCGTTGAAACATGGGGTGCTGCTGACGCAGCAATCATGTTATTTGATCCCCTTATTGCACGTGGTGAGAGTTTGTTGAGCAAGAATTCGATTCCTCCCGGGAACGATGAGTTCTACCGGTGGGGGCAGATTCTCGCCAAGATAGTTCCTATGGTTGATGACGGCCGGAATTTACCTAGGTATGATCAATACCGGCAGTTGGAACAAGCTTTAGAGCATCATGTGGCGGAAATCCAATTGAAAGAGCAGCAGGCGCTGCAGGCAGAACAAGAACGGATAGAGGCGCAAGCGAGATTCAAAAAAGGTACACTCATGCGTCGCGTGATTGACAAAGTCATGCCGGCAGGTTCGCTGAACCGAGATTTGGTATCTGTGATACGCTCACATGCACAGCGTGCGAAGAGGGAAAGATAGCATTTTGCAGAATGATGTAGTGCGTGAAAGGACGGAGATGAGCGTTAATAGCGGGCATAAACAGCGACTGGGTATCTACTGTTTCTATGACAAGTATGGTCATGCTGCATCCTTTATCAAGACCTTTCTTGATGATTTGATGGATAACTTAGATGATCTAGTCGTAGTTGTAAACGGGCAACTTAGCGATCAGGCTCGTCAACTGTTCTCTGAATACACGAAGACGATCATCGTTAGAGAGAATAAAGGACTTGACGTCGCTGCGTACAAGCAGGCCATTCTCACACTCGGTTGGGAAAAACTTGAGTCATATGATGAAGTCATTTGCCTGAATGACACAGTTATGGGACCGGTGTATCCGTTCCGTGAAATGTTTGCGTGCATGGATCGCAAGGATGTGGATTTTTGGGGTATCACTGCGTATGCGGGTGAGACAGTTGATAAGGAGCAGATTCCAACGCATCTTCAGGCCTATTGGCATGCGTACAGGCGCTCTTTAGTGTCTTCCCCGGCGTTCCACGAGTACTGGGAGACCATGCCTTTGTGGAAAGACTACGCAGAGGTTACCCGCAAACACGAGATGACCTTCACCAAGCATTTCACTGATTTGGGCTTCACCTGGGCCTCGTACATCGATTGGCGAAAATATCAGGGATATTCTTCATACCCGTTGCTGTACATGCCGATGCAAATCGTGCGAGATGATCGATGCCCTATTTTCAAGCGCCGTTCTTTCTTCGTGGATTACAGTGCTTATTTCGACCAGACGGCCGGTCAGCCAGCTCTGGATTTGTACGAGTACCTTCGAGATCATACTGACTATGACGTGGATATGATCTGGGATGCTATTTTGCCGTCCTACAACATTGACGATATCCGCAAGGCCATGCATCTTGATTATGTGCTGCCCTCACAGGCCATCAATCCACAGACGCATGATCGTCCTCGTTCGGCGTTCATCTATCACGTCTACTTCATGGATTTGCTAGAAGACACTTGCCGCTACATTGCATCGTTGCCGGAAGAAACAGATCTATACATCACCTCTACCGAAGATAAGATTCCCCAGATTCGGGAATACATGCAACAGCATGGGATTTCTCATCAGGCGACATTCATCCCCGTTATCAATCGTGGTCGTGATGTCTCGGCTCTGCTTGTGGCCGCTTGCCCGGTGGTGTTGAGCGGAAAATATGACGTCATTGGTTTCGCTCATGATAAGAAATCCAGTCAGAATCAGGAAAATGGACATCATGGCACCGAGAGCCAAGGATTCGCGTACAAGCTTATGGAGAATACGCTTGGCAGTGAGGCATATGTCAAGAACATTCTGACGTTATTTGCGGAGAACCCGCGTCTTGGTCAGGTGACGCCTCCGCCGCCATATCACGCTTTGTACTTTGCGCACACCATTCCTCACGATTGGGGTGCAAATTATGAGATCACGAAGGAGCTTTTGGAAGACAGGCTGGACATTCATGTGCCGCTCTCTCCCACTAAGCCAACTGCATCCGCGATGGGGTCGTGCTATTGGTTCCGTGTTGAGGCATTAAAACCGCTGTTCGAGTATGGGTGGAAGTATGAAGACTTCTTGCCCGAAGGACAGATGGGCGAAGACGGTACTATTTCGCATGCCATCGAACGAGCCAACGGATATATATGTCAATCGCGTGGATATTATCCGGCATGGGTGCTTTCAGATCGATATGCTCGCATTGAAGTGGATTCGTTGTTCTATACCACTGCCATGATGATGGGCTCGTCTGCAGAAGCACGTAGCGGAGAATCATTGCTGACGAATTTGCGTGGTTTGAATTTGGCGACTTCTCGTTGGAGAACACTGAAAATAGCCAAGCATCGCACACATTTAGGACTTCAATGGATCACGTCACGAACTGTGCTTAAGCTTCCTAAGCCAGCACAGAGCGTCATCTACACTGCAGCATGGGCTCCAATCACCGCGGTACGATTTGTGATTGGACAAATCAGGGCGGTGCTTCGTGGTGATTTCAAGCACAAAAGTGCACCTAAAAAATAATAGTTGATGGCAGATGAGGATATGAATACGATGCTGATAAAGCTAAAAGAGCGCTACCGCTATTCGTTCATTGTGCTTAAAGAAATGGTGAGAACTGATTTTAAGCTGCGCTATCAGGGATCATTTCTAGGAATTGCGTGGTCGGTCTTGAAGCCGTTAATGCTGTTCTGTGTGATGTATGTGGTGTTCGTCAAATTCCTGAAGTTTACCGATGGCACGCCGACTTTCCCGTTGGTCTTGCTGCTGGGTATCAGCTTGTGGAATTTCTTCGCTGAGGCGACGAATATGGGATTGACGGCTATCGTAGGCAGAGGGGACATTCTGCGTAAGATTCATTTCCCCAACTACATTATTGTCGTCTCTGCAACGGTCGGCGCTTTAATCAGCTTGGCCATCAACATGTGTGTAGTGCTGGTTTTTTGTATTTTTAATCAGGTGCACTTCACCTGGAATGTGTTGTGGCTCCCGCTTAATTTCATAGAATTCTATGCTCTTGCTTTGGGAACGGCCCTGTTGCTAGCCGCATTGAATGTGTATTTCCGTGATATGCAGCATATTTGGGAAGTGCTCATGCAGGTGTTCTTCTATGCAACGCCTATTATCTATCCTCTGTCGCTGGTAACTGAAAAAACGAATAATCCTATTTTCGCGAAAATTATGTTGCTGAGCCCGCCGGCCCAGATTATTCAGGATATTAGGCATAACCTCATCGCACCGGATACCACGCCAACAGTGTGGAAGGAGATCAGCAACTGGGGTATTCGTCTCATCCCTGTTGCCTTGACTTTCTTTATCCTATGGTTGGGTATTCATATATTCCGTAATTACAGTCAGAAATTCGCGGAGGTGCTGTGATGAATAACGCACAAGAGGGCACGATGGACAATCGTAAGACTGTGCTGAAAGTTGAGCACGTAGCCAAATCATTTCGGTTGCCGACGGAGCAGGCGTCAGGCCTGAAACAGGCCGTTATCAACTGGACTAAAGGAATTAGCGGATACAAGATGCAGCATGTGCTGCGCGATATCAACTTTGAGGTCAAAGAAGGGGATTTCTTTGGCGTTGTCGGTCGAAACGGAAGCGGAAAATCGACACTGTTGAAGTTGATTTCGGGCATTTATATGCCGGATCAAGGTTCAATCTCCGTTGACGGGAAACTGGTCTCATTCATTGAGCTTGGCGTTGGTTTCAATCCTGAACTGACCGGTCGAGAGAATGTGTACCTTAACGGTGCCCTTTTAGGATTTAGCCAAGAAGAAATCGATGCAATGTATGACGACATTGTTGAGTTTTCAGAGCTTAGCGAATTCATGGACCAGAAGCTAAAGAACTATTCCAGTGGTATGCAGGTGCGTTTGGCATTTGCGGTCGCCATTAAGGCTAAGGGCGACATACTGGTCTTGGATGAAGTATTGGCTGTGGGCGATGAAGCGTTCCAACGTAAGTGTGATAATTTCTTCACCGAAGTGAAGCAAGATCCCACGAAGACAGTTATTTTGGTAACTCACTCCATGGATTCGGTTAAGAAATATTGCAATAAGGCTATCCTCATAAAGGATGGAGAGATTATTGCGTCCGGAAACCAGGACGATGTAGCAGATCGTTACACGCTGGAGAACTTCAAGAAGAATCCAGGTCCCCTTGGTGATGATGCCAATAATGAAACAGACGATAAAGAGTATCCTACGGGTCTTAGTGAACGAGTGCCCACCCTTAAGGTCAATATATCGAGTTCATCGGTGGCTGATGGTGTTGAGCCGCTCGAATTTGAAATCGAATATGAGTTTAATGAAGACCGAGAAGCGTACATCGGTATTGCATTGCTTGATTCTCGTCGCAGTGGACATGCTTATGATGCGGGATCGCAGACCGACAATCTTGGCATGGTCATCACGCAGCGTGGGCACCGGACTATGCGTTTTGAAATGCCGCTTGATATCTTCAACAATGGTGAGTTCAAGATTTATGCCACTCTGCGATCTGTTGAAAAACCCGGCGATGATCCGCAAATGATCGCATTCACGAACGATGAGAACAGCGGTTATTTTGCTATTCGCAATGATCGCAACGGTGAGGCTGGCATGCTGAGCAGCCGAGCGATTCAGATTAATAGACTCGATTGATCTTATCTTCGATAGAGGCATGTATTGGATATTGCTGAATATGCTGACGCATTGGTGAGCGGTGAGCCATCATTACGAAAATCCTTACTTGTTGAAGCTTCCAATAAGTACGGGGTCGCGGGAATCGTATCTGCCATTGCTTCCAAATACTGGATTAATTCGGTAGAGGCCGTGCGAGCATTAGGGCCGATAGCGGGCCTGGCACAGCCAAAAAGAACTGTTCATACAGTTGCGCTCTATTACTCGGGGCTATCCATCGGCGGTGCTGAACGCGTGACGGCATTCCTTGCCAACCTTTGGGCCGGCATGGGATATCGGGTAGTGCTGATTACCGACGATGACACTAGTGCATATGAGTACGAAGTGAACCAGATTGTTGAGCGCCGCATTATTCCGAGTTACTGCAAAGCGAATGCGGAAAACTACGAGAACCGGGCAAAAGCGTTAGCGGATATCCTCAATGCGGAGCAAGTTGACGCTCTAGTGTACGGGCAATGGCTTGGACAAACGCTTCCCTGGGATATGCTGCTCTGCAAGATGAGCGGCGTATCTTTCCTCATCTACACTCATGGCGTCATGCGTTGCATGTTCGACGCAGATTGTATGCGCGCCGAGTTGGCTTTGACGTATCGATACTCAGATGGCGTCATAACGTTATCTGATGTGAATACACGTTTCTGGCAACTATTCAATGCTCATGTATGGCAGACCATTAATCCATTAACCATCGAGCCGGATTCGTCGAAACGCGCAGCGCTTGATTCTTATAACATTGTATGGGTTGGGCGCCTGTCATTATTCGATAAGCGTCCGGATGAGGCATTGCGGGTTATGGCTGAAGTGGTCAAACAGTGTCCTGATGCACATCTGATTATGGTTGGTCCTTTTGCAGATGATGCAACGGAACAACAGCTTCGTCAGTTGCGAGATTCTCTTGATCTATCTGATGCTGTGAGTTTTGTAGGCGCTCAGGATAATGTACTTCCTTACCTACAGAAAGCCAGTGTGTATCTTCATACATCTCTATATGAGGGCTACGGTATTGCTCTGGCCGAAGCGAAAACAGTGGGCATTCCAAGCGTTATATACGCTTTGCCGTATCTGACTTTGGTTCAAGACGAGAGCGTTATCCAGGTGGGGCAAGGAAACCGATCTGCAGCGGCATCTGCTATTTGTGGTTTGTGGCAGAACCCCGAAAAGATGAAGCAGTTGGGGGATATTGCCTTCAACAGCATGGTGGGTATGTCCAATTATGATTTCGCGCGCCTGTGGAGAGGAATATTCGATTCACTGGGTTCCTCAACTGCCTCTAGTGCCGATGATGATGTGATGGTTGACTTGATGATTGATGCGCGTATTGCATCCTCGAAGAGTTATGAGGAGCGCATAAATTCTTTGTGCTCGAATCAAGCGCTATTAGAACAGTCGTTGTCTTCCAAGAGCATGGAGATTCAGTCCGTAAAAGAGTCGACATCGTTCAAGGTTGGTTTGCTGATTACCGCTATACCGCGCAAAATCAAGGCAATTTTGAATTCACTACGCAGATAACCAATTTTGTGGTGTGGCTTGCCGGTTTACTTCACGTCGAAGAACTTTGTGCTGCTGAGATAGTTTTTCCCAGCAGTCAAGTCGTATTGAATAAGACGATAATCGTTGAGTAGCTTCTTCTGCTGTGAGGACAGTTCTTTCTTGCTTACAACGTTGCCGTTCGCGTCTAAATAGACAGTTGGTGTATTGTCGGTGACGCCGCTGACACCAAGCGTGAGTCGCTCCGTGGCGGGTATCTCAGCCCGCATTGCGGAGAGGAACGCAATATAAGCAGATACTTTGGTGTTCATATGGTCGCTGGCCATGGCCATGAAATAGTTTGGAGAGGTGTAGCTAGTAGCGGCAGCTGCCGGATCGAGTTTCGTCCCGGCTGACGCTGATGCCTCATTGGACCAGATGAAATAATCTGTCTCCTGCATGGTAATGGTATTTTTCGAGCTGGCGCGTGCAGTCGTGTACACGCCGGGTAGATGGTCTCCATAGAATATGACGGTAATCGGCTGGTCAATTGTATCAAGCTGGTTGAGGAAATCGGTGGTTGCTTGATCGGTAATGCTGACGCCCTTGATGTATGTATCGACTCCTGTTTTTTCATCGGCCGGCAAATTGGTGGTGTCGGCATCCTTGAACTGATTATCAGAATACCAATCGCTGTATGGAGGATGGTTTTGCATCGTCGCTAATTGGATGAACTGCGGATGATTGCTGTTCTGCAGTGCATCAACTACATTTTGATAGGCTTCCGCATCGCTGGCATATGGAGAGTTGTCTAATCCATCATGATGCGTGATTGGCGGATTACTGTCCAGCGTATAAAAATGGCTGAAACCGAACTTCTTATAGTCGATGTCACGCAAATACATGTTTTTGTAATACGGGTGGAAAGCGATGGATCCGCTAGCACCGTATCGGTCATTCCAGAGCTGATTGAAAGTTTCTGTGACTTTCTGGTGTGGGACGAGCTGCTGATAGGGCACCTGCATTGAATTGTCGAATAGTGCCAAATCCCAGCCGGTGAGAGCTTGGTATTCGATGTTGGCTGTGCCTCCGCCGTACCCAGGCGAAAGCATTAGGCCGGAAGTGGTGGTATTTTTGAGCGCTCGAATATTAGGCATCGGGTCTTCCGACAAGGTGATGCCGGGAACGCGCGTCGGGTCAGAGAACGATTCCGACAGAATCATGATCATGGTATTGTCCGTGAGATTATTGCTGCGGGACTGGTTGGTTTTTTCGGCTATCTTGTTATATCGTTGAGCGATTTCCTGCATGGTCGCTTGACTGTAGTCGCTTGGCTTCGTCATGGTTTTTGGATTCGCCAAGCGCAAGAAACTGATTGTGGGGCCATTCAGACTGGCATCGCCGGCAGCGTCCCATAAGGTAGGGCTATCGCCCAACGCCTGTGCCCAATTGTGGCTCCATGAACCTACCGTGTTGAGGTTCAAGGTGAACGAGCACAGCAGGGATGTGCTGACAATGACTGCAACAATACGTGTGCAGTTACCGATTATTGTTTTTGTGTTGCGTAATGGACGACGCCAGTGGAAGGAAATCACACATCGGCGACCATCGATAAATTGAAGCAGCAGGCATGCAATCGTAAGCCAGACGAGCATGGTGATGGTGTTGTTTACTAATGCCTGGCTGTCTTTGGGGATAAATGATGCGACTTCTCCTCCGTTGCCGCTGGAAATGAAGCTCAAATCCGAGGGAATGACCGGTTCATTGCGCAACTGGATTTTGATGTGATTCGCCACAGCGAATACGCTCGTGATAATCGCAAATAAGGCTGTTGCCACCCAGAATCGGTTCAGCACAAAAATCAGCACCAGGTAGACCATGCCCAGAACACAGAAATTAAGCAGCCAGATGTATTTTTGCTCCATCCACATCTGTGCGACGAAGCGCGTGAGTTGACCGCGGATGCTGTTCAGCAGCCGTGTGGTTTCGTCCACTGTGCTCGGGGCGGCATAGGTCGGCTCCGTATAGGTTCCCCATTGAATGAACAGCACCGCGGCTGAATCGACGATTGCCATCACCATTATGTACAGGAGGTAAGGGAATCGAGGTCGTTTCTTGAATACGGAGTGCAAGACTGTCAGGGCTTTGGAAAGCGCAGTCATAGTTTGAGAGGCCATCAACGTGTTGAGCTGTGCTCGGATCTGCTGGAAGATTGGAGGCAGCGACGTTTTACTCTTTTGAGCCTCCTGAGAATTATCGTCTCGGTCTGAATGAGCAGAGGATTGGCTGCTTTCCGCCGAAGTCGTACCGTTTGTGTCGGCTTCTTCTACTGTGAACTCCTGATTATCCTGGGTATCGTCCACTATGCTCACTCATTTCTTCAATAACGTACCTGAATATTGTAATAGGAAGTCTGAAATAC
>JAIJJM010000879.1 GCA_022728415.1 Collinsella sp.
CGGAACCGGTCGCGGCCATCAACGGCTATCATACATGCGGAAGCAACGATACGTTGGTGTCAGCACATCCATCTGACTCCAGAAAGGGACACGATATGACCACATCCTCCGTTTCGCCGGTGACCACTGAACTGGCGGGCAGCGAAACCGGCATCACGCTTATCATTCACGCCGGAGCGGGCAGTCGTGGCAAGCGCAGCACGCCTGAACGCATCGCCCAGGTCGAACTTGATCTGCAGCGCGCCCTCGATGCCGGATACCAGTTGTTGGAATCCGGAGCGCCGGCGCATGAGGCTGTGGTCGCCGCCATCCACGTCATGGAAGACGCTCCCGAATTCAACGCCGGCCGTGGTGCCGCCCTGACCAGCGATGGCATCGCCCAGATGGACGCCTGCCTGATGACCGGCGATGGCGAGGTCGGTGCGGTCACCGGCGTAAGCACCGTGAAGAACCCGATCGATGCGGCGCGTGCCGTCAAAAAGCAGACCAAGCATGTGCTGTTCGCGGACCCGACCGATGCCGAGATCGCCGATTGGGGCGTCGCGACCGAAAGCAACGAGTACTTCATCACCGAACAGCGTCGTCAGTCCTTGGCCGAGGCTCAGTCCGGTGGCGATGAGTGGGAGAAGCATGGCACCATCGGCGCCGTGGCGCGCGATGCCGAAGGCAATATCGCCGCCGGCACGTCCACTGGCGGCATCACCAACCAGATGCACGGTCGTGTAGGCGATTCGCCGCTGCCCGGTTGCGGCACGTTCGCCAACCAGTCCACGGTGGCGGTGTCCTGCACCGGCATCGGCGAGGCATTCATCAAGGTGGTCGCCGCCCATCAGGTGTCGGATCGTGTGCGTTTCGCCGGCGAGAACGTCGAGGATGCCGCGACGGCCACTTTGGACGAAGTCGCCGCGCATCATGGCGATGGTGGCATGATCGTTCTGCCGGCGGTCGGCCGTGGCGTGGTCGCCTACAACAGCGAGATGATGAACTTCGGATACCGTAGCGCGCAAGGCGGTAAGGTGCAGGGCTGATTGCCCCCCCTGTATTGCGGCATATATCATAATGGCCGGTGTGCTGCGGATTCTTGGTAAGGAATCCGCAGCACACCGGCCATTCATGTATGCGGCAAGTGCCGCCGATCAGTGCGGCAGTGCGCGCTACTTGGTGATCGTGTTGTACGTGGGCATGTT
>JAIJJM010000880.1 GCA_022728415.1 Collinsella sp.
CTGTACTTCCGCGAGGATGATCTGCTGATTCCGCCGGAATACCGCGGCATCGGCATCCGTATCGAGGACGACGTGCTCATGACCGAGAACGGCCCCGAATGGATTTCCGCCGGCATCCCGAAGCAGATCGACGACGTCGAAGCGTGGATGCGGAGCCGTAAAGCAATCAGTCCGGTGGACTGATTGTAGGCGACGCCGAACGCTGACAAGCGCGAGGAAAATGAAATCATGCGCGAAGCGCACCATATTAAGCAGGCTGCCCAAGCCAAGTAACCCTTAAGCTCCCTCATCAGAGGGAGCTCCTTTTTTCTACTAAGGAGGCAATGTGCCTACTCCGGAATTTGTGTTGGAATTGCGTAAGAAGATCGGCCATGATCTGCTATGGCTCAATGGCGTGACCGGTTGTGTACTGAACGAACATGGTCAACTGCTGTTGGGCCGTCGTTCGGACACGGGCGAATGGGCGATGGTCTACGGCATCAACGAGCCGGGCGAACAGCCGGCGGACACGGTGATGCGCGAAATCAAGGAGGAGACGGGCATCGATGCCATCGTCACCGATTTGGTGGCCGTCACCTCGTCAAACAAGGTGTTGACCTACGCCAATGGCGACAACACCATGTACATGGATCATTCGTTCCTGTGCGCCCTGAAGCCCGGCGGCAATGCCGAGCCGTTCGTGGGCGACGAGGAAAGCCTCAGCGTCGGCTGGTTCGATCTGGATGATCTGCCCACTCCCCTGGCGGCCAGCACGAGCGAGCGGCTGGAGCTGTTCCATACTTATATCGAGAACAAAAAGCACGGCGACGCCCACGCCCTGTTCCAGTTCGATGGGCAGCAGTACTAGCGGATATAAAGTTAGCTCCCTCTGACGAGGGAGCTCCAATGCTATGCGATTACGCCTCTTGGGCTAGGAGCTCGTGGAGGTGGGCGCGGTGCTGCTGCTGTTCGCGCGGGTCGGGCACGGGCAGGGAGGCCAGCAGCTTCTTGGTGTACGGGTTCTCCGGGTGCTGCATAATCTGGTCGGCATCGCCGTGCTCCACGATCTGGCCCTTATGCATCACCATGATGCGGTCGGCGAGCATATCGACCACCGCCAAATCATGGGTGATGAACAGGCACGCGAAGCCGATTTCCGCCTGCAGTCGCTTGAACAGCTCCAACACCTTGGCCTGCACCGACACGTC
>JAIJJM010000881.1 GCA_022728415.1 Collinsella sp.
GAGCTTGGGTGCGCGGCCGTTCTTGACCAGGTTCTCGAGCGTGCGCGGAATCAGCAGCAGATGGGCATCGGGCAGCGTCGCGCGGATCTGAGCCTCGGTCTCGTCCAGGCTGCGGCCGTCCTCGCGCATGGCGAGCGCGTACTCCACCAGCAGGCCCTCGGCACCCGAGCCGGTGCGCGAATCAACGCAGCGTACGTCGAGCTCGTGGGTCTCGGCCACCAGGCATGCGTTGGAATAGCAGGCAGACCACTCGCTGCACAGCGAGATAAAGATGGCGTTGTCGTGGCCGTCGGCGCGTACGCGATCGAAGAGCTCCTTGAACTCACCGGCGCTCGGCTGCGAGGTGTGCGGTAGCTGCTCGGAGCCTGCCATGCGGGCGACGTACTCCTCGGCGGTGATCTGTACCTGGTCGAGCAGGTCCTCGCCTTCGATAATCACATGCAGCGGAATCACGTAAATGCCGAGCTCTTGGGCACGGGTGGGGGAGATGTCCGACGTGGAGTCGGTTATGATGGCAAAAGACATAATTGCACCTTTCGATGGGGCGCCACGGCGCCGCCGATTGAGAGCAAAGTGCGTCAAGTATAGTGGAGTTGTTCCACATTACCAGCTTTAATTGTTGAATAGTCAACAGTTTGAAGTGTCGGTGTGGAAATCGTCAACTGGGGAAGAGAGGGTGCCGGTGGAGGCGCTGGAGATATGTAAGCGGCCGATTGTGCTGTTTGATTTTGACGGCACGGTGGCCGATACGGGCCGGGCGGTGATGGCCTCGACGCGCAAGACGCTTGCCGCGCGCGGATTTTCTGAAGCGCAGATGGGTGACCTGCGCCGCATGATCGGGCCGCCCCTGTGGAAGAGCTTTCACGACTTTTACGGCTTTACGCGCGAGGAATCGCTTGTGGTGGCCGATGAATACCGCGTCTTTTTTGATGACCTGGGACCGGAAGAGTACCCCGTGTTTGACGGAATCCCCGGGTTACTCGACGGCCTTGCCGCGCAAGGGCATCGCGTGGCGATCGCGACGTCGCGCATGGAGGCAAAGTGCATCGACATGGTGCGTGAGCTGGGGCTTTGCCAGTTCGAAGCCGTGGTTGGCATGAATCCGCCGCAGGGGCGCGAGACTAAGGCCGATTCGGTCCGCGATGCCCTGACGGCGCTCGGTGCAACGGCTGACGATGCCGTGATG
>JAIJJM010000882.1 GCA_022728415.1 Collinsella sp.
TTGATACCTTAAACTAAAGCAAAAGCTTAATTAACCGTTTTCAAACATTAAATTTTTTCAAATCACCTTATAATAAATCCTTTTTGATGCAACTCTTACTAATACAGCTCTATAGTCTTCAATCAACACCGCACTCTTTTAACTCATATAAAAAAACGAGAACAAAGTCTCGTTTTCTTTACTCTTATTTAGTACCGACACTGATACGGTTAAGTGCTCTACGAAGAGCAACTTGAGCACGTTGAACTTCGTCAACACGATCAGATTTAGTTGCTTCTTCCAAGTCACGTTCGGCACGTTGCTTGGCACGTTCGGCACGAGAAACGTCAATGTCGCGTTCACGTTCAGCTGAATCGGCAACGATAGTAATGAGGTCATCTTTGACTTCAATAATACCACCATTTACGGCAATCCAGTCAACGTGGTTTTCATCATCCACACGACGAACCTTGAGTTCATCCACTTCAAGTGGTGCAATCAAGTTAATATGGCCTGGCAAAATACCAATTTGACCATCTTTAGTAACCGCATGGATAAAGTTGGCGTGGTGGTCGTATTTAAGACCATCTGGAGTTACCACTTGTACGGTCATTTGTGCCATATCTTCACCTCATTAGTAGCCCATTTCTTTAGCTTTGGCTACTACATCCTCAATTGGGCCTACGCTACGGAAGGCATCTTCAGGAAGATTGTCATACTTACCTTCAAGAATTTCTTTAAAGCTACGAACAGTTTCAGCAACTGGTACATAAGAACCTGGTTGACCTGTGAACTGTTCAGCAACGAAGAATGGCTGAGATAAGAATCTCTGTACCTTTCTTGCGCGGTCTACGACCAGTTTCTCGTCTTCGGAAAGTTCATCCATACCTAAGATTGCAATGATATCCTGTAATTCTTTGTATTTTTGCAGAATCTCCTGAACACCACGAGCTACTTTGTAATGTTCTTCTCCAACGACTTTTGGATCGAGAATTCTGGATGTTGATTCCAATGGATCTACCGCTGGATAAATTCCCATCTCTGAGATCGCACGGGATAATACAGTTGTTGCATCCAGATGGGCAAACGTTGTTGCTGGTGCCGGGTCAGTTAAGTCATCGGCAGGAACATATACAGCCTGAACAGATGTGATAGAACCTTTTTTAGTAGAAGTAATACGTTCTTGAAGAGCACCTACGTC
>JAIJJM010000883.1 GCA_022728415.1 Collinsella sp.
TCCGTGTCGCCGCGGCGCAGGAGCGTGCGGATGCGGGCGAGGAGCTCTGGGTAGGCGAATGGCTTGGGCAGGTAGTCGTCTGCCCCCAGATCGAGGCCCTGCACGCGGTCCTCGATGCCGCCGGCCGCGGTGAGCATGAGCGTGCGCACGGGGATGCGCAACCGGTCCACGGTGTGCATGACCTCGTCGCCGGAGAGCACCGGCAGGTCACGGTCGAGGAGCATCACGTCGTACTGTCCCCGCGAGAGCAGGTCCAACGCCTCGACGCCGGTGCCGGACAGACCGGTCGCATACCCCTCATGCCTGAGACAGTCGTCCAGCACGGCTGCCAGATCGGCGTCGTCCTCGACGATCAGGATCCTCGCCATATTCGTCGCCTCCGTTTCCCGCATGACCCCATGCGCATTCACGCTTTCCTATTGTGCCCGGCCTGGGTGTGCGTTAGGTGAGCGCGACACGCACCCAGCGCATACGATGCGCCGACTGTAATGGGCATCGTCCGGCAGGCGCCGGACCGATCCCGTTGCAAAGGAGGAACGCATGCGAACCACATTCATGCTCAGACTGGCGGCCGTCGCAACGATGACGGCCGCGATGACCGCGCCGCTGTCGGCCTGCGGCGGGCGGCATCCGTCGCAATCATCCGGCGCACCGTCCGCGACGACGTCGCAGGGAACGGCGCCGAAGACCGACATGCAGGGCGTCGACGCGCCACAGGGCGCGAACCGAGCGTCGAAACAGACCGCCGAACGATACCGCGACTGTCTCACGGCGGCGGGCGTTCCCGCACAGATCATGGACGACGACTGGGTCGTGCTCCAATGGTCCGGCGACGACTCCGGCTCCGTATCCTCGGAATCCGCGAACGCGGACCGCGACAAGGCCATCAAGGAATGCCAGGCCAAGGTGCCCGACTACCACGATCCCGATTTCAACACCAAGTAAACACATCACGCCGGCCACACCGGACCAACGAAAAAGAGGAAACCATCATGACCATCGCATCATCGCCGAACGCACGACACGGCCTATTGCGCAGGACGGCAGCCCTGCTGTCCTGCATGGGACTGCTCGTCTCGCTGACGGCATGCTCCACGCCCTGGAACGGGAACGACGCCGGCGACGACCAGTCGTCGGGGGCGAAGATCGCGCCGAGCATGAGCGCCCTGTTCGACCAGTA
>JAIJJM010000884.1 GCA_022728415.1 Collinsella sp.
GTTTTCATCTTTAAAGAAGAAAGCGCCATTGCCGGTATATTCCGGATAGATATCCAGTTCACCGGAAGTAATCGCCCCGCGCACCACAGGAGTCGTTCCAAGTTGCACTTTATTGACCGTTGGTACGCCGTGGCTTTCGAGTACTTGCAAAATGATATTGCCGAGCAGCGCGCCTTCGGTATCGATTTTTGAACCGACTTTAACGGGGGAAGCCGCGTGCAGCGGCAGGCTCACGGCTGCCAACAAAACCAGTGAACCTGCCCAGACCTTTGAGAGTGGCATGATGCTTTCCTCATTCTTTTACTGTTGTTTTCAGCGAATTAAGAGAAAAGCATAGTTGATAATGACAGAGTTAGCCTGAGCGGAAGGATTCAGTTGCAGAATCAGATAAATACTTAAAGGGCATATTTTGCCCGGCGTTTCTTGCCGGATGCGGCGTAAACGCCTTATCCGGCCTACAAAGGGCGAAAATTCAGCAAGTTAAGATATGAACATCAGGCAAAGGGCGCAAACGTCGCGCCCTTACTAAAGCATTACAGCAACTCAAACTCGCCTTTCTTAACGCGTGCGGAATCAGTGCCGATAAAGACATTGAACTTGCCAGGCTCGGCGTCATATTTCATCTGTTGATTCCAGAACTTCAGCGCCTCGATATCAATCGGGAAGCTAACGGTCTGAGTTTCGCCCGGTTTCAGGGTGATTTTCTCAAAGCCTTTCAGCTGTTTCACCGGACGACTCATGGAAGCCGTCACATCCTGCAAGTACATCTGCACTACCGTGGCCCCTTCGCGTTTACCGGTGTTCGTCACCTGCACGCTGGCCGTCACTTTGCCGTCACGCTTCATGGTCGGCGCAGAAAGTTTCACATCAGAGACGGTGAAAGTGGTATAGCTCAGACCATAGCCGAACGGATAAAGCGCCCCGTTAGCTTCATCAAAATAACGCGAAGTGTATTTGTTCGGCTTGTCGGCATTATACGGACGACCGGTGTTCAGATGGCTGTAGTACACCGGGATCTGCCCGACAGAACGCGGGAAGGACATCGGCAGCTTGCCGGACGGGTTGTAATCGCCAAACAACACATCGGCAATTGCATTACCGCCTTCAGTCCCCGCAAACCAGGTTTCCAGAATCGCATCAGCCTGCTGATCTTCTTTCACCAGCGCCAGCGGACGCCCG
>JAIJJM010000885.1 GCA_022728415.1 Collinsella sp.
CGCTGTCCGATCAGGGCGAATGCGCGCAGCGTCTGGTGCAGATGGCACTGCGGGCAGGCAGCACCGATAATGTCACGGCCGTTATTGCGGATGCCACGTTGGCGTTGGATGCCGATGCGTTCGATCTGCCGCACCAAACGCCGTTGGTCGGCGGTGCCGCCAGCCGTAATCTTGAGCCGATCGCCGACATCGTCAACGAGCCGGTGGCTACCGCGCCCGCGCTGCGTGAGGATGATTCCCCCGCCCAGCGCGCCGCAGCATTGATTCAGCCCGCCAGCGCGCACGAGACGGAGGCCGCGCAAACCACGGCCGAACCGTCGTCCACACGCGTGGTGCAGCCGTCCACCGTCCGCGAGGAGACCGGTGAACGAGCCAATCCCGATACCGGTGAGATTCCGGTGGTGCAAAAGCCGGATGGGCGCCTGTCCGCCGACCCCAACGACCCGGATGTGGCCAAAGCCATCCGCGATGAGCAGATCGAGCAGAAGAAGGCCACGCGCACCAAGAAGCGCCGCAATAAGCTTGCGGTGATTATTACCTGCATTCTTGCCGTGCTGGCCTTGGCCGGCGCTGGCTGGGGCGTGTACACGTGGAGCCAGACGCACTACTACGTGGGAGATAGCAACGGCACCGTGGCCATTTATCGTGGCGTGCCGACCAATCTCTTTGGACTTGAGCTTTCGCACGAAGTGCAGACCACCAATATCGCCACCGCGGACCTGCCTCAGACATGGCGTGACCAGCTGAGCCAAGGCATCACAGTCGGTTCGTTGGACGAAGCGCAGTCGCATGTGGGTATCATCCGCACCGAAATGCGCAAACTGGCCAAGCAGCAGGAAGCCGACGCCGCCAAGAAGGCCGAGGCGTCCAATTCCCTGGACAGTTCCAAAGACAGTTCCCAGAGCGATTCCAAGGACAGCACCAAGGATTCGTCCAGCCAGTCCGGTTCGTCAAGCTCATCTGATTCCTCGGATAAATCCGGTATCGGAGCGGCCGACAACGCGGCCACGGGGGATTCTCAATGATCGCTACCCGTCTACGTCAGATTTCCTTGTTGCTGATTGCCATGGCGATCAGCGCGTTGGCGTTCATCCAGATGTTCCAACGCACCGCCGGCGAATTCCCTATGCAATACGCCGGCATGCTGGCATTGGTCGTAGTGCTGTTTCTGGTGCTG
>JAIJJM010000886.1 GCA_022728415.1 Collinsella sp.
ACCTTCACTTCACCCAATTCCCGAGCGCGGCAATCATTCCGGGATTATGCCCACAGAGAAATTGCGGCGGGGAATGGTTGCCGGTAAAGCCGGCCGAGCCGAGCGCCGTGACCACCCTCAGCCAGTCTTACGGCTGCCAGCTCCCGCCAGCGGGAGCATATATACGCACACCAGTAGGCGTACTCATATACCTCTGCCAACGGGAGCATGCTGGCGCGCGAACGGCTCACATCTGCTGGGCGTTTTCGAGCAAGGCGTTTTTGAGGTCGGACTCGATTTGGCGCATCTTGACCTGGGCGGCCTCGCGGTTGGCCTTGCCTTCCTTCTGGATCTGCACGGTCTCCTTCAGGGTGGCGATGAGTTCGGCGTTGATCTTCTCCAGCGTGTCGATTTCCACCACGGAACGCTGGTTGGCCTTTTCCGCGTCCACCGCACCCTTGTGCAGGGCGGCCGCGTTACGCGCCAGCAGCTTGTTGGTCACATCGTCGGCCTTGTTCTGCAGGTCGAGGGCCTTGCGCTGGTTGGACAGGCCCAGCGCGATCACCATCTGGCTCTTCCACACCGGAATCGTGGTGGAGATGGTGGTGTCGATCTTGTCCACGATGGTCTGGTCCGCGTTCTGGATGATTTTGATCTGCGGCGCGGTCTGCAAGGTGACCACGCTGATGCGGTCGAGGTCGTCGAGTCGCTTGGCAAAACGGTCGAGCTTGGACTTGAAGTCCTTCAGCACTTGCGCCTGCATGGCGTCGCCACTGGCGGCGGCCTCGGCCTCCAGCGCTGGCAGCTGGTTGGCGTTGAAGTCGGCGAGCGCCTTCTTGCCGGCCAGTACGGTCATTTTCAGCTCGCGGTATTGCTGGGCGTTCTGCGTGTACATCGTGTCGTACATGGAGATGTCGGCCACGAGTTTGGCTTGCGCGGATTCGAGACGCACGATGATTTCGTCGATTTGCGCGTCGACTTTCTGATAGCGGCGGCGCAGCTTATCCACGCTGACGGCCACCTGGCCGATGATCGGAATGGTGCGGAAGCCGCCGAGGTCAGCCTCGTCAATGGTGACCAGCATGGTGTTCAGTAGTTCGCCCGCCTCGCCGGTGTCTTTGGAGCGGGTGTCGGAGAGGATTTCGTCGGCGAAGGTGGAGGTGGCGCGCTGGGCGTCCTTGCCGTAGCTGGATTC
>JAIJJM010000887.1 GCA_022728415.1 Collinsella sp.
ATCTGGGAGACCTTGGTGGCCTGAGCCTTGGTGAGCTCCACGTTGGTGACGATGCAGCTGATGGTGGTGTTGGTGCGGTCGAGCGGCATTTGCATGGAACCGGCGGCGGCAAAGGCCGCGAGCTCCATGTCGACGATCTGGTCGCTATCTGCTGCGGCGCGCATACCAGCGACCCATTCGCCGGTGAAGGGGTCGACGACATTGCCGCAGGCGTTGACCGAGACCACGGCACCCACCTTAACAGGGCCGAGTGCCACGGCGGCAGCACCAAGGCCGGCCTTCATGCAGGTGGCGGGGCCCATGAGCTTGCCCACGGTGGCACCGGTACCGGCGCCTACATTGCCCTGCTCGAGCGCGGTGGGGGTGTTGTCGAGCGCCTCGCGCACGGCGGAGATGCCAGCCTCAATGTCGGGGCGTACGGTGGGGTCGCCAAAGGCGAGGTCGAAGATGCAGCTGGAGCACACGATGGGCACCTGCGTGGGGCCGACGGGAAGGCCGATGCCGCGGCTCTCGAGCTCGCGGGCGACGCCGCTTGCGGCCTCCAGACCAAAGGCCGATCCACCCGAAAGGCAGACGGCGTGGACCTTGTCCACGGTGTTCTCGGGACGCAGCAGGTCGGTCTCGCGCGATGCCGGGGCACCGCCGCGAACGTCAACACCGCCGGTGGCGCCCTCGGGTGCCACAATTACGGTGCAACCGGTGCCGGCCTCCTCGTCCGTATAGTTGCCAAAGCAAAAGCCATCGACATCGCAAACGTCAATGGCCTCACGCAGTGTATCCATGTTTTACTCCTATCGGTTTTCCGCCGGGCCTTATGCCCGGTCGGGATCCGTACGGTACGCCGAAATTGTAGGCGCTGGGGGATACCCAGCGCCAGATGCAATTACGATAGTTTTTGAATCGCGCGCGCGACGCGTGCGATGGGCAGGCCCACCACGTTGTAGAAGTCGCCCGAAATATCATGCACGAGCATGCGCCCGCCGACACCCTGGATGCCGTAGGCGCCGGCTTTGTCCATGGGCTCGCCTGAGGCGACGTAGCGCTCAATCTGCTCGTCGGTGAGCTCATAGAACGTCACGTCGGTCACATCGACAAACGACAGGCTCTCGGTGGCGTGCGGGGCTGTGGCGTCTCCGGCTCTAACGATGCAGACGCCGGTTGCGACCTGGTGTGT
>JAIJJM010000055.1 GCA_022728415.1 Collinsella sp.
GTCACACCCCGTTCTTCGATGGTTATCGTCCTCAGTTCTACTTCCGTACCACCGACGTTACCGGTACGGTCAAGCTTCCCGAGGGCACCGAGATGGCTATGCCTGGTGACCACATCACCATCGAGGGCGACCTCATCCACCCGATCGCCATGGAGGAGGGCCTGCGCTTCGCTATCCGCGAGGGTGGCCACACCGTCGGTTCGGGCATCGTCTCCACGATCATTGAGTAAATTAGCTCTCTGATATAGCTGACTTAGAGAACCCGGCACTTATATGGGTGCCGGGTTCTTTTCTGCAATGGATATTGAGCCGTTGCTGGTGTCGAGAGGATCGATATTGGTCCTGGGCGCACCGTCGATTAGCTCTCGATGGCTTCATTGATGTGTTCCAAATATGAATGGATCCACCGAGAACCAATTGATTCGAGGTTTTCGTTGACAGCACTTACGTAGAGCTGATAAAGTACAAACTCGTGCCCGTACGGGGCGGAAATGAAAGGTTCAGGATTAATGCGTACTCTAGTTACTCTTGCGTGCACTGAGTGCAAGCGCCGCAACTATACGACCACCAAGAACAAGTCGAACATGCCTGATCGTATGGAGATCAAGAAGTATTGCCCCTGGTGCCGTCACCACACGCTGCACAAAGAGACTCGTTAGTCTCTAGTCACATACGCCAGTAGTTCAATTGGTAGAGCATCGGTCTCCAAAACCGAGTGTTGAGGGTTCGAGTCCTTCCTGGCGTGCCAGTCATTATTCCGTAAGCTCCCATTTGGGGGCTTACGGTTTACTCATGTATAAGCGCATTGCGCGGAGGTAACCCAAATGGCCAACAAAAAGAACAAGAAGAAGGCTCAGCAGCCGGCACGTGCCAACAATGCTGCCGCCAACTCCAAGGTTGAGGCCAAGAAGGCCGTTGCCAAGAAGAACGAGAAGGCTGCGAAGTCTAAGAAGAACGTGAAGCCTGGTTTCTTCGCCCGCACCAAGAAGTATTTCGCTTCGGTCAAGTCCGAGATGAAGCGTGTCACGTGGCCCGATAAGAAGGAGCTCGTGAACTACTCGGTCGTCGTTTGCGCTTCTCTGGTCGTCGTCGGCGTCGTCATCGCTCTGCTCGATGCTGGCTTTGGCGAGGCTCTTGCTCTGTTCTCTGGATTGAGGGGCTAAACCATGTCTAAGCGTTGGTACGTCGTTCACACTTACTCTGGATACGAGAACCGCGTTAAGTCCGATCTCGAGCATCGCATCGAGACTATGGGCATGCAGGACCGTATCTTTGATATCGAGATTCCTATGGAGCGCGTCACCGAGATTAAAGAGGGTGGCAAGCGCGAGACCAAGGATTCCAAGATCTTCCCGGGTTATGTCCTGGTCCGCATGGAGATGGATGACGATGCTTGGACGTGCGTTCGTAACACGCCTGGCGTCACCGGTTTCCTGGGCGGCAACGGCAAGCCCGCTCCGCTTTCCCGCGACGAGTACAACAAGATGACTCGTCGTCCCGGTAAGGGCGATTCGCCCAAGCGCACCTCGGTTGATATTCAGGTCGGCACATCCGTCCGTGTCACCGATGGCCCGCTTACCGACTTTGATGGCAAGGTCTCCGAGGTTAACACCGAGGCTGGTAAGCTCAAGGTCACGCTGATGATCTTTGGCCGCGAGACGCCGGTCGAGCTTGACTTTAACCAGGTCGCTGTCATCGCTTAAGTTTTCGTCCGTTCGCGCGAGCGTGCTTCTTCTGTGACTGCTCATCTCAGGAGTGCTTCTAACACGTGCGTGCTTACGATATAGCAAGTACTTCACACTCGTGATTTGAAAGGAATGACCATGGCTGAGAAGAAGGTTGCCAACGTCATTAAGCTCCAGATTCCTGCTGGTGCCGCTAACCCCGCTCCTCCCGTCGGCCCCGCCCTGGGCGCTGCCGGCGTGAACATTATGCAGTTCTGCCAGGCTTTTAATGCCGAGACGCAGGACAAGAAGGGCGATATCATCCCCGTTGAGATCTCTGTCTACGAGGATAAGTCCTTCTCCTTCATCACCAAGACCCCGCCGGCGGCTCACCTCATCAAGAAGGAGCTGAACCTCAAGTCTGGTTCCGCTAAGCCCCAGGCCGACAAGGTTGGTCAGCTCTCCCAGGAGCAGCTCACCAAGATCGCCGAGATCAAGATGCCGGACCTCAATGCCAACGACATTGACGCCGCCAAGAAGATCATCGCCGGTACCGCCCGTTCCATGGGCGTCACCATCGCTGAGTAGCGTTTTTCTAGGTAATGACGGGCGCTCCGACCGGGGCGACCGTTAGATGTGTGCAATAAGGCACACGATACGATGTGGGAGGGCTCATGCCCGTTTAACCACAGGAGGTAATGCACATGGCTAAGCATGGTAAGAGCTATAACGCCGCTGCCGAGAAGATCGACCGCGCCACGCTCTACACCCCCCTTCAGGCTGCCAAGCTCATCAAGGAGCTCGACACCGCCAAGTTTGACGAGACCATCGAGGCTCACTTCCGTCTGAGCATCGATACTCGTAAGGCTGACCAGAACATCCGTGGTTCCATCTCCCTGCCCCACGGCACCGGCAAGACCGTTCGTGTTGCCGTCTTCGCCGAGGGCGAGAAGGCCCGCGAGGCCGAGGCTGCCGGCGCCGACATCATCGGTTCCGACGAGCTCGTCGCCCAGATCCAGAAGGGCGAGATTAACTTCGACGCCGCTATCGCTACGCCGAACATGATGGCCAAGGTTGGCCGCATCGGTAAGATCCTTGGTCCCCGTGGCCTCATGCCGAACCCCAAGCTCGGCACTGTGACCATGGACGTCGCCAAGATGGTCTCTGAGCTTAAGGCTGGCCGCGTTGAGTACCGCGCCGACCGTTACGGCATCTGCCACGTGCCCCTGGGCAAGAAGTCCTTCTCTGAGCAGCAGCTCGTCGAGAACTACGCTGCCCTGTACACCGAGATCCTGCGCGTCAAGCCCTCTTCTGCTAAGGGCAAGTACGTCAAGTCCATCTCCGTGTCTTCCACCATGGGCCCTGGCGTCAAGGTCGATCCCGCTGTCCAGCGCGACTTCCTGGCTGAGTAACTTATAGTTACCGCCTGAGTAAAGCAAGCATTGCTCAAGAAACCCGGTTCTGCCTCGTGCAGGACCGGGTTTCTTGCTATCGCGCCAAAACCACCACAAAGGGGACAGGCACCCTTGTGGTGGTTTTACTTGTGTTGTACTTTAGCGCGATGTAGTACTACCCGAGGCCGAAGGGGGCCCAACATGTTTAAGAACACGCAACAGCTCCTAGGCCTAGCGCTACTAGATTGGATAGCGCGCTAGGGTTGTAATCTCGCTATAACGATTTGTTGTACCCGGGTGCGCTATCGTCTGCCGCTTTCAGGCGTGATGAGCGACACGGGTATTTTTCTATCTCTAGGCCTTCTCTCTCTCCTGAAAGCCATCTGTCATAAAACGGTCAATCAGGAGGAACATATAAGCCGCAAAATCACAATCTTTGACGCCACCCTGTGCGACGGTGAGCAGTCGCCGGGCGCCAGCATGAATACCGAGGAAAAGCTCTTCATCGCCCGCCAGCTGGTGCGCATGAACGTGGACGTTATCGAGGCGGGCTTTCCCATCTCGAGTCCTGGTGACTTTCGCTCCGTACAGGAGATTGGCAAGATTGCGGGCGACCGATGCACGGTATGCGGCCTGACGCGCGCTGTCGACAGGGATATCGAAGTGGCTGCAGAGGCGCTCAAAACGGCCCAGAGGCCCCGTATCCATACAGGGCTGGGTGTGAGCACCAGTCACCTGCGCGACAAGCTCCATATGACTGAGGAAAGGGCAATTGAGTGAGCGATCCATGCCGTCAACATGCTCGCAAGTTCGTTGACGATGTTGAGTTTTATGCCGAGGATGCCGGCCGCTCCGATCAGGAGTTTCTGGTGCGCATTATCGAGGCGGCCGTAAAGGCCGGTGCCACGGTCGTGAACATCCCCGATACGATGGGCTACAACATGCCGTGGGACTTTGGCGCCCGCATCCGTGACCTGCGCGGGCGCTGCGGGTGCGGCCGGTCAGCGTGCGGTCGACGTGATGGAGTATCGCGAGTACGAGATTGAGCGCATTGCGCGCCAGGCATTTGAGGCGGCGCGCAAACGTCGCGGCAAGGTGACGAGCGTTGATAAGCGCAACGTGCTGGAGACGAGCCGCATGTGGCGCGAGATCGTGCATCGCGTGCAAGACGAGGAGTACTCCGACGTGGAGCTTGAGGACCTGCTCGTCGACAACGCCGCCATGCAGCTCATCAGTCGACCGGCAGACTTTGACGTCGTGGTGACGGAGAACATGTTCGGCGACATCCTGTCCGATGAGGCGGCTCAGATTACCGGATCGCTCGGTATGCTTGCCTCTGCCTCGCTGGATGATGGCGTATCGCTGTTTGGGCCGAGCGCTGGCAGCGCTCCTGACATCGCGGGGCTCGGCGTGGCCAATCCGCTGGCTCAAATCTTGTCGGTGGCGATGCTGCTGACCTACGCGCTCGACATGGGCGAGCAAGCCGCGTGGATCGAGAGCGCCGTGGCGCGCGTGCTCGACGAGGGCTGGCGCACCCGTGACATCGCCGATGTCAACACCCCGGCAGATAAGATCCTCGGCACCACGACGATGGGCGACAAGGTCGTCGCCGCGCTGTAGGCGATGCCGATTCAAGCTGTCAAATATCTCAATCTGTAACATCTAAGGGGCAAAATCGTTCCTACCTGTTACAGATTGAGATTTTCGGCTGAGCATCCGTGGTCTGTCTCGATCTGTAACAGCTAACCGATTATTTGGGCCCTACCTGTTACAGATTGAGACAAACCGTTGGGACAGGTCGGACGAGTCAGCAAAACCACCACAAAGGTGCCGGTCCCCTTCGTGGTGGTTTTTAGCGCAACGAGGTGTTCCCAGCCGACCATACGGGCGGCCTTGCGCTCACGCTGCTCGATGACAGCGCATCTTTAGACGCGAAGTGCGGAACCGGGTGCATATACGAGCCGCGTAGCGTTACGAATTCATGGGAATGACCGTATCGCCAATTTGTACGCTTGCAATCTTGTCTGTGTCACAAACTTGCGAGAACGGCCAGGTCTTGTGGACATCAGTGGTGCCGTTATCCAGTTTATTTGCGAAATAGCCGCTGTGGCTGGTTGCGTCCTCAACATGACCGTCTTTGAACGTCACGATGAGGGGTATGTTGCCAACGGCATCCATAGACTCCTCCATGTTTTGAGACATCTTGCCGCTGTTGTTGTCGTGTTCGATGGAACGATCTATGTTGTAGCGGACTGAAACGCCAACGCAGGATACGGTGGCCTCTTGAATCGTCGCCTTGGTGCCGTTAAAGTTGACCGATTTGGGCGCGGGAATCGTAACGGATGTATCTTCGTAATTCAGCTGGAACTTAAGATCCCATGGGCCCGTAAGTATTTTCTTATACTCGGGAAGCTCTTTGCCAGCACGTGGCACAACGAGAGAGTTGATATGCGTGCGGACGGTCCTGCCCATAAGGCCGGGTGATTCAACGCTGAACTGTGCAAAGTATTGAATGCTGGAGTCATTGGGGTTCTTGTCAATGAGCCATGATTGGCCTTGGCCGCCATGCTCGCCATCAACGTATACGTTTCCATCGACACTTCCGGCGATAGTTCCGTTCTCGCCCGGCTCGGAAAGCTTTTTCAGGGCAGCGGGATCGTTGAACGTAAGCGTATAGGCGATGGTAACCATATCCTTGTCGCCCATGATGGCGTCGGCGGTCACGGTGACTCCGTTGTTGGAGCAGCTAGCACCGACGGGCCGGCCAATACGGTCGATGATCTCGGTTTGAGAAGCAGGTCCGTCAAAGATGTCGGAAAGCATGTCAGAAGGAAGCGGCAGGACGCCTGTTGCCATAGCCGTGCCAGCGCCTCCAATGACGATAGCGAGGACTGCCGTTACAGCGGCAATGCGAGCGACTGTTCTTACGGGATGGCGGGCGATGCGCGGCTTGCGTCGCGTGCCATTAAAGTTGCTTTGAGCGGTCGCCGCATCGCTTGAGGCGACGGACTGAGCAATCGAGTTTGCCATGTGCTGCTTCGCATTATCGGTAAACGAAATGTGCTCCAGGGCGTGGCGATAGTCATTCGAATTCGTAGTCATTGTGGTCTCCTTTCAAGGAAAGCCGAAGTGACGCACGTCCGCGGCTAAGGTGCTGGGCGGTTGCAGCTGGCGTCGCGTGAACGGCGTCTGCGATTTCCCTGATGCTCATGCCTGCGTAGTAGTGCAAAAAGATGGCGATGCGCTGTGCTTGAGGCAGGGCCGTGACAGCGGAAAGAATGGCGCAGTCGCGTTGCGCGAATTCTTGCTCGGTATGTGTTACGGGTGCGCAGAAATCGGGGAGCGAATCGAGGTCGACAACCGGGTGATTCGCGTGCGCACGGCCGATATCGCGACATGCGTTCAGTGCGACTCGGATCACCCAAGCACGTTCGTGTTCGAGCGAGTCGAACGGTTGAGTGCGTTGGAGAATCTTGATCAGCGTGTCCTGGCAGATGTCTTGAGCGTCGTCAGCGGATCCAAGGGCCGAATAGCACAATCGAAGGATGAGGTCGGAATACGTGTCGACCAAGCGCTTTGCTTCCCGCTCGATCTGATCGGCATCGCATCGGAGCGTGCTATTGCGGTTACGGCGTGCAGGCATAGTGTCACCTCCAATTGGTCGTGGTGGATATAGGGAAGGCGTCTCGCGAGGTCCCTCTACATACAACACGGTCGAGACTGCATAAGTTGACAAAAAAAGACGGCACGTGAGCGCCGTCCTTACAAAACAATGAGTGTTCTCGTTAATTACACAAGCACCGTGATGGACAGGTCGGACGAGTCAGCAAAACCACCATAAAGGTGCCTATCCCCTTTGTGGCGGTTACCAGGGTGTTCTGGTGGTAGAGGATTCGATGGCCTCGTGTCGCTTGAGCTCGCGGCGCATGGTTTGCGAATTAAGCCAGGCTGCCTGCCAGCCGCGGATGGGGTAGTGCGCTTCGTCAAGTTCAAACTGCGTATAGCCGCAGGCATTGATGATCGTTGCCCCGCATGCATGCCGACGCTCACGCTGAAAGTCCTGGCCATAGCATTGGTGCACATGCCCGTGCACCATATAGTCGGGATTCCAAGACTCGAGCGCCGTGTTAAAGCATTCGAATCCTCGATGTGGCAGGTCATCCAAATCGCCCACGCCGGCGGCGGGTGCATGGGTGAGCAAGATGTCGCAGCCGCCGACCATCCTCACTTTGCGGGACAGCTTGCGCACACGCTTGGCCATCTCGCGCTCGGTGTACATGTTGGCACCGTCTCGATAGCGCATAGAACCGCCAAGCCCCGCAATGCGGACGCCGCGATACACGTACACGGTGTCTTCAACGCAGATACAGCCACCCGGTGCGTGGCGTGCGTAGCGGTCATCGTGGTTGCCACGTACGTAGATGAGTGGCTTGTTGATGACGGTGACTAAAAACTCAAGATAGTCCGGATCCAGATCTCCTGCGGACAAAATCAGATCGACACCCTCAAAGCGTTCCTTGCGAAAACACTCCCATAGGCATCGTTCTTCGGTATCAGCTACGGCTAAAATTTTCATAGGGCGCGGACCTTCGGCTCATCGTTGGGCTGCGGAATGGTGCCCACCACGTTGTCGGCCAGCCAGTCCATCTCGACGATTTGCGTGCTCGGCAGTGGGGGAAAGCCCTCGATCTGCACCACGCCGTCTTGGCTGTGGAGTTCGCCGCCAAATGGATTGATGGAGCCCTCGACGATGCCATTACGCAGTAGCTGAACAAGCTTGCGCGTCTGATAGGGCAGGCCCGGAGCGTAACGAATGTCGATAACGCCCGAGCTCATGCCGTACCAGTAGTTGACGGCGCGCACCTGATTGTCGTCACTGGTCTCATCCCAGGTGTCATGCAGCAGGCTTCGCACGATAAGCTCGTAGTATCGGCTCCAGTTCCATACCGGCATGGCGATGCCGACGACCTTGCCATCGACCAGACGGTGGAGTCCGTAGGCCGTGGAGTCCTCCAGCGACTTGGACATGTCGACGCCGGTCATAACACTCACGCCTTCGCGGCACATGGCCTCGGCAATGCCTCCGGCGGGCACGTCGCCCCAGGTGAGGATTACCTGCGCGCGGGGGTCGAGCAGTGAGGCGCCAATCGCAAAGGCGTTGATTTCGCTAAGTGCGCCTGACGCAAAGACCGACGCATGGTAGCCAATGCGATGGTTGTCCGCCATACTGGCGGCAAGGGCGCCCAGCAGAAACTTGGCCTCGTACATCTTGCCAAAGTACGAACGGACGCTTTGGTGGGGAAGGCCGATAGAGCAGTTGAGGAACCGAACCTGGGGATACTCAACGGCGGCCCTGAGCGTGTATTCCATCAGGCGGTGTGAAGTCGAGAAGATGACGTTCGCCCCGTGCTTGACGGCGGTCTCCACGGCGGCGTAGAACACGTCCGGATCGTGGCAGTCCTCGAATGCCTCGGTGCGCACGATGCCGCCAAAGTGCCCGTCAAGATACTGGCGCCCTTGGTCGTGCAGACTGTCCCAGCTCGACGTGGCGCAGGGGAATTCATGGATAAAGGCGATACGTAGGGGGTTGGCCGCCGAGTAGACGGTCTTGCCCATAAAGAAGTTGAGCACGCTGGAAGTGGACTTGGCGGGCGCCTCTTCCTCATCTATACTCGGCGCCTCGACAAGATCGACCTTCTCCTCATCACGTTTGCCGGCAATGACCAACTCGCGCCAGATCTTGCACAGGCGGTTTACGAGGATATCCGTCGGCGTGTCCAGCAGACGGTCTTGGTTGTACACGTTGAGGTAAACGAGCATGGCGTCGGCGGGCGTAATGTCCAGATGGTCGCCGCCGGCGCGCAGGTAAGCGCGCTTAAAGAGCAAGAAGGAATGGTGCAGATAGTCGACCTTTTTCTGTGGCCACTTTTCGACAAGGTTCTGACCGAGCATCTTGACGAGCGTCTCGTAGCTTCCCTCGCGCGAGAACTCGATCTCGTATAGGGGGCAGACGCGCCAAAACGAGCAAAACTCGCCGTACAGGCGACTTTCGACGGAATCCCATGTGCCGGGGTAGAGACGGGTGACCTTGGCCGAAACCGTCGGGGCGTCCAGGAATTTGAGGACGCTGACGCGCTTGTTACCCTCCTGGACGTAAAACCGATGCATGAACTCGGTGACGATGATGGGTTCGCGATAGCCCTCGGTCACCTGGATGTCGTAGAGGTTGGACCACTTGCGGGCGAACTCGGTGCTAAAGGGCGACAGGGGCATAAAGTTGCACGAAAAGGCAGACTGACGGCCCTTGGTAACCGTGCCGACGACCATTTCGAGTGGAATGTCCCTTAGGCCGACACTCTCTCGCTGTCCTAAGGGGAGCTGGGCAACGAGGCTATCGAGGT
>JAIJJM010000888.1 GCA_022728415.1 Collinsella sp.
GTATCGGCATCCGCATAGCCACCGCGAGAGCGTCCGGTGGGGACACCACGGTAACCGCGATCGGAATAGCCGCCGTCGCCGTAGCCGGCACGAGGGTCACGCGCCACGCCGCGGGCAGCGGGAAGTGCACGGTCCTCGGGCATCGGCGTACTGCGGAACCGGTCACGCTGTGAGCGAATCTCCTCGCCCGAACCCGTCTCGGTAATATAACCGGCCTGCTGAGGACGCTGTCCATAGCGGGTCGAACGACCGCCCTGAACCATCAGGAAGCGCCCGTTATCGACCGAAGAACGCGAATTGACGTAGCCGGCGGCGTCCTGAAAACGACCGCCCTGCTGCGACGTCTCGCGTTCGTAAGCCATCAGGTCGTCAAAGTAGGCATTGACGACCTCGCGCGGATTGAGGCCCAAAAAGCGAGCATAGCTCGAAATCATGCCCTGTGCAT
The DNA here is from genome assembly GCA_022728415.1 of Collinsella sp. The sequence continues at coordinate 446 of JAIJJM010000888.1, forward strand.
AGCCGCGCGGCGGCATCGAGGCAAAGTTACCGGTCTCGAAAAACTCGATGATCTGCGGCCTGATTTTGATGGTGTTGGCGACCTGCTGAATGGAAAGGCCCATTCGGCGACGCTGCTCGAGCAGCATGTCACCAAAGCGTGCAGCCATCAGAATCCTCCAAACTCACGATCTTCACGTGCCATCTCGGCGTCGACAGATTCCAGCGCGGCAAGCCCCTCCTCGTCCAACAGGACCTCGCGCGGCTTGGAACCGTCGGGCGGGCCGACGACACCCTTTTCTTCCAGCATGTCCATAATACGCCCGGCACGCGCATAGCCAACCTTCAGACGACGTTGCAGGCCAGATGTGGAGCCAAGCTGCGATTCCACCACAATATGGGCAGCTTCCCAAATGAGCGGATCATCGTCTTGCGGCTCGGCGACTCCGGTGCGGACAATGCCGCCGCCACCCGCCATGGACATGGAAGCGGGCGCCACGGCAGACAAAATCTCCTCGTGGTAGTCGGGCTCGCTCTGCGACTTGACGAACTCGACAATCTCGTTGATTTCGTCATCCGAGACAAAGCAGCCCTGGATACGGCGAGGCTTGCCCCAGTCGACCTTGGAGAACAGCATGTCGCCCAAACCGGTGAGCTTTTCGGCACCCATCTGGTCGATGATGACGCGGGAGTCGATGCCCGTGGCGACGTTAAAGGCGATGCGGTTGGTGATGTTGGCCTTGATGAGGCC
>JAIJJM010000056.1 GCA_022728415.1 Collinsella sp.
GTCATGGCGTCCTCGGGCTCGGGGGTCGGCGCGTTGTCGCGCTGGTAGGTCAGACGCATGGCGACCTTAAAACGCTCGTCGCGGCGCTTGACAAAGCTGCGCTGCTCGGCGACTTTGCGCATTTTCCAGTAGGTGCGGATGCCCTTTTTCTCGACTGCCTCGGGATAGCCGGCGAGCACGAACGTCTCCTCGCCTACTTTGTACTGCAGCAGCAGTTTTTGGTTTTCGTCCATGAGCAGCGGCTTGCCGGCGAGCATGGGCGCGCTCATAAGGAAGTACGCCTCGTCCAGGTCCTCTTTGTACGTAGCGAGCATGTTGAAGTCGGTTTTTTGGCCCATGGGCACGTCGAATGCCACCTGAAGCTTAGTCCCCGACGTTATCTGTTGCTCTGCCATGTATTCTCCCCTAGTCGCGGGCGCCGATATCATCGTCGTGCGCGATGCGCATTGGGCTATTGTACCTGCTTTGCTGCAGGTTTCGATGTGCAGTGCGTGAAATGGCGGGATGCGGGGCGCGGATGAACGTGCGCTGAAGCGGCTCGGCAGCGGGCACCACTCGAGCGTGAATTTTTGGACGGTCGGATAATCCACGCTCGTGCAGTAGCCACAGTCGCCGCCATCGACACTCGCTAGCGCATCTGCGCTGCACGCTCCGTTAGTCGATACTTGCGATTGCGGCTCGTCGCCGCTGCCGTAGGCTCAATCTCGCCCTGAGCAATAAGCGCATTAACGCGCGTCCTAACTTGAGAGACGGTAAGCCCCGTGCGCTCTGCCAGCTCGCGCGTTCCCAACTCGTCATAGCGCTTGAGGGCCGCCATGATCAGGTCCCCACCATGATCGACCGGCTCGATCTTTGAACGGTAAAGTACGACCTTGAACCGATCGAACCCCGGGCAGAACAGGGGCTCGGCCAGACCATGCGCGCGCATGGCATCGATCATCATCGGGATGCCCGAACCGTTACCCTCAGCCGGCGAACCTGCGCCATCCGGCAGCGGGACAATCGACATGAGTTTCACGAGCGTCGCGTTACGGCATCGGGAACTGCCGTCAAACAAGTTCTCGCGAGTCTTCCCTCCATAAAGGCCGCCGGGATTCGTCACCTCGATACGGTCATCAAAAACGTCGACGGCGATCGATTGCCCACAGAACCGATCCCCGTATTCCCTGTGGATAACCGCGTTGGCGACTGCCTCGCGCAGGACCTCCTCGGGAATCTCCAGCGAGTCGATACGCGAGATGCCTTGGACGGTCGAGGTGCGGCGCAGGTTTTTGGCGACGGCCGCGACAGCATCCGAGATCATCTCGCCCAACGCTCCCTCACAGATTGTGCGGTCCATGAACCTTAGTGGTCCCGCAGCTCCCTTTTGAGTTCCCACGTGGACAGCCACATCAATGAAGAGCTTGGGATAGAACTGCTGAGGGTAAACGCCCGCGGCAAGGAGGCCGGCCTTGGTAACATTGCCCTGGAAGTCGAGGAAATTCAGACGCTTCATCTTTGTCTTCTTGTCCGCCGCACCGCGCATCGCTCGAGGCGTCAACGAATAGGCACGCTCTATCGTGCGGTCGACTAGCGACTCGTCGAGATCGCCCGCACTCGTGCCGGGCACCGTATCGCGATCGCTAGGACTCGTCCGTTCATATGACGACAGTGCCAAAACCTCGGTCGACGAAAGCGGGACATCTTTGTCATCGATGCGTTTGTAGCTGCCACCTTGAGTGCCCCGCTCTATGACATAGCAAGGCTTGCTCGACGGGTCGAGCTCCTCAATCGTGATGACCAGAACCACGGTGCCCTGGAGCTCCACGCGCTCAATGGTGTATTTGGGCGGATTGGCCAGCTTTCCGCGACCGCCGGCATCGCCCATGCCCGCCACGAATTGGTTGAGCACTTTCTCGGTCTCAAAGTTTGCAACTGGGACAAAACCCGCGCGCTCGCTCACTCCGAGTACGATGATGCCGCCGGCGGTGTTTGCGAAAGCGCTGACCGTTTCCCATACGTCGCGGGAAAGCGTCGTGGCGCTCTCCTTGACCTCGACGTTAAGATCGTCCGAGCCCATGCGCCTTAAAGACTCGAGCAGACCGGTCAGTTCGTTTTCATTCATCTGCACGTCCTTTCGCTCGGTTCTGCGAAGAATGCCGCGAATAGATTTCCCTCGTCTCTCAGTTATTTCTCGTAATTATCTCTCATCTTTCTGTTATCTCTCGTATTAGATATGAGTGAAAGATGAGAGATAAGATATCTCTACCTGCTTCATTAAATCATGTTTTTGCTGGTGGAACAATCGATATTGAGACAATACCATGGTTGCTTGTCTCTTTGCTGCTGGGCTATCTCTCGTAATTATCTCTCGTCTCTCATTTATCTCTCAGCTTAGAGATGAGTGAGAGACGAGAGATGCGTGAGTGATGCATGAGCCTGGATTTTTGGACGGTCGGAAAATCCCTCAAACAAAAAACGGGGCTGGCCTTACGCCGAGCCCCGTTTTCAAACGGTCAGTTAGTTATCCAACGCGCGAGCATAGCAGTCAACATTACGCCGCCGCAAACACTCCCAAGCCCGTTCCGATGATACAGATTGCGAAGATGCCCAAGATGATCCAAATGGTCTTGACGCCCTTTTTGTACAGGGCAACGCAAGCGAACGTCGCCAGCAAGGGCAGCAGACCGGGGAAGATCGAATCGAACAGATCCTGCAGGACAATTTCCGAACCACCCACGTCAAAGATCAAAGCAGTGGACAGTGAGACCTGTGCCGCAATCATCGCGCCAATGACGGTCATTCCGAGGACACCGGCAGCATGCGTCATGCGAGACATAAGGTTGTTCGCTTCAGACTGCTGCAAGAACTTGGTTCCCAAGTCGTAACCCAGATGGGCGGCGACGATACGCGTTGCAAAGTTAATCACGGAGTAGATGAGCGCGTACACGATGGGGCCGAGCGGGTTGCCCGTCGAAGCGATGCCAATACCAATGCCGGCGGCAACCACGCGGAACGTACCCCAGTAGAACGAATCGCCGATGCCGGAAAGCGGCCCCATGAGACCAACCTTCATGGCGTTAATCGAGGACGTGTCGAAGTTCTCATCGGCAGCCGCCTGCTCTTCCATCGAAACCGTTAGGCCAGCTACAAACGGAAGCACATGAGGCGTGATGTTAAAGAACTCGGTATGGCGATCGAGCGCCGCATAGTAATCGTCGTCGTTAGGATAGATCTTTCGCAGGGGCTTCTGAATGGTGTACATGAAGCCCATTGCCATCATCTTGTCGTACGACTGCGAGCACTGGCTCGTAAACTGGCGAAGGAACATGCTCCGATACATATCGGGGCTCATAATCGCGTCCTTCTTGGCCTCTTTGAGGTCGGTGTTCTGGGTAGCCATTAGAAGTCCTCCTCTTCATCTGCAGCAACCGCCTGCGGACCGGACGAGCCCTCGCGGAAGGCCAGGAGCAGCGCGACGCAAATGGCAGCTGCGGCGACGCCGATAACGTCCATCTTGAGGTAGATGACCATAATGAATCCCAGGAACAGCCAGGGAAGAAGCTTGTTATCGCCCATGGTCCTGATAAGGAGTGCGAAGCCGATGCAGACCATGACGCCGGATGCAACGTTGAGGCCGTCCATCACAAACTGCGGAATCGCGTTGAGCGCATTGTTGATGAGGTCGGCACCAAAGAACAGCGAGCCAAACACCAGCAGTGCAGACGGAATGCCAATCGACAGCGGCACGATGGTCAGATGGTACAGATTCGCCTTGGCAAGATCGCGATTTGCCAGAGCGGTCTCAATCTTCTTGCAGGCAAAGGCACCCGGAACGGCGTAGCAGAAGTTGCGCCACACCTGAAGGAAGACGGAGACGGGAAGGGCGAGCGCGACGGCAGTTGCCGTGCCCGTACCCGTAATGACGGCAAACGCGCAGCCAAGCACGCCGGAGGCATAGACCTCGGGAGGAACCGCCGCGCCGACCATGATGGCGCCCATGAACATGGACTCCAAAGCAGCGCCGACGATAACGCCCTGCTGGACATCGCCAAGAATCAAGCCGACAAACAGGCTCGTAAACAGCGGACGACCAAGCATCGTAATGCCAAATAATTGCTCGTCCATGGACGCAATAAATGCGACCAGTGCAACTAGAAGATACTGGACAACCATTTCGATCAACCCCAGAAATAGGTCTGCAGGCGAGGCATTCTGCGCAGCTCGCCTGCAGACAACCGCAGCAATTTGAGAGGATTAGTAGTTCATCTGGTGATAGTAACGACGCGTGGTGAGCGGGTGGTTACGGACGTGCTCGAGATGGCAGCTCAGACGCTCGGTGATGGTGTAGGTGACCATCGGGGAGACGATCTTGCGGAACTCGGGGTCGCTGAACGGCAGCTCGACCTCGGCGGTGTCGAACTTGTTCACGCGGACGTTGACGCCCTTCTCGTCGGCGAGCATGTGAGTGAAGTTGTCCACGCGGTCCATGAGCTTACGGGTGTCGTCCTCGCCGTAGAGCATGATGAGGCTCGTGCCCTCCTCGCACAGCTCGATGGTGCCGTGGAAGAACTCGGCGGCGTGGATGGACTTGGTCTTGATCCACTGCATCTCCTCGAGGATGCACATGGCGTAGTCGTAGGCCTCACCCCAGAGCATGCCGGAGCCAATCACCATGTGGTAGTCGGTGTCCTTGAAGTCCTCGGCCATGGCGGCGCAGCGCTCGTCCTGAGCGTCCTTGGCCTTGATGAGGTACGGAGCGATGTTGCCGAACTCCTCCATGAAGGTGTCGTACTTGGGGAAGGCGCCGGCGTTCTTGAGGAAGCGGGCGACCAGCGTGATCTGGTAGGTGTAGATGGCCTCGCACAGGACGTCGTCCTCGGCGAAACTGAAGAACTTGTAATCGGCGTACTCGGTGGCCGGAGTGTTGTCGTTGGAGACATACATCAGCGTGCGGGCGCCCTGCTCCTGGCAGAACTTGGCAGCCTCAATGATCTCGGGGGTGGTGCCGGTACGGGTAGAGAAGACGCAGACCGAATCCTTGTTGAAGGTCTTGGGCGGGCACGCGAGGAACTCAGCGGCGATCTCGCAGTGGACGTCGACGTCGGCCGTGGTGGTCTCGACCCAATACTTCATCGGGAGCGTGTGGGCCCAGGTGCCGCCGCAGCCGATGAAGAAGATGTTGGAATAACCCTGCTCGCAGACCTCGTCCACGGCAGCCTCAATCTGAGGACGGAGAGCGAGGGCATCGCTCACAACCTTCTCGTAACGAGGCTCATCGAAATTGAACATCCCTTACTCCTAACTCACTTGGATGAACCCTTCATTCATCCCATGACGTTATAATACTTTATATAACCAACTATGCAAGAACTATTTCAGATTTTTTCGATTTTCTTTAATAAAAAGCCCGCCGATCAAATGATCGACGGGCATAGGCATAGAGTGTCAGTTCAATAAATACCGAACACCAGCATGTTTTCGGCTAAAAAACGTCCTTGGCAAACACCTTAGCGTCATTGGGAACCTGACGGATTTCGATGGCCACGTCATCGCCCAGAAGCTCTTGGATATGCTCGGCATCTTTCTCGGTCGCGAAGATTGCAGGGGTCGGATGAAGCGTGGTCTCAGGAGTCTTTCGGGTTCCACCCAGATTGATCTCTTTGATGTCTTTGCAGCCCTTAGCGAGACGATAGACATCTTCAATCGTCTCAGCGATGATAAAAAGCGAATACTTGTCGGTAACGCCGCTGTTGAGCGCCTCGATAGCAGCGTCAACATCCTTGATGACGAGCTTCACGCCGTTGGGGCGGGCGAGCCTCAAGGCCGCCTTCCTCATGTCATCTTTTGCCACCGCATCGCTGGCAAGCAGGATGCAATCTACATCCAAAGCATGAGTCCAGGACATGGCAACTTGGCCGTGAATCAGTCGGTAATCAACTCTCGTAAGCTTAATCATCGTTATCATCTCCGCACGTGATAAAGGGACTGACAGGTTCGACCCCTAGCTAGGGCTCGAACCAGAACTAACTAGAAATCTTCTTCCTCGGCGCCGGCAAGCATGTCCGCCGCCTCGCAAAGCTGAATAAACGAACGCGATCCCTCGACCGCGGCTTTGGCCTTGTCCGCATCCAGGGAGTCCAGCTGTGTAACCATTTCCACCAGCAGCGGCAAGTTCATTCCGGCGATCAACGTAAACGATTCGGCAGTCTGCCTCTGTATGAATTCGTTGCTTACAGAGCCGCCAAAGATGTCAGTCACGACAAACCAAGAGTCGGCAGGATCCTTCGCCTCCACCCATGCATCAATCAACGCCGCGACATCCCTTGAGTCGTCATCGACATAGGCGCACAGGCACTCGATTCGGTCGTCGGTACCCATCAGAATCTCCAGAGAGCTTTTCATACCTTGGGCGAGATAACCATGACTCGCTAGCAATATCTTATTCATAGTTCTCCAATATCAATAAGACGTACTATATTGTCATAACAAAGTATATTAGCAATCTCCACCTACGCGGTGTGTCAATTTTCCAAATCCGCGAACGGTAACAATTGGTCGGTAAACCAATCTATCTCTAATTTACAAATAGAACTTCAGTCGCTCGGTGCAGTACACCTGACGGGAGATGAAAAGCGGCTCGCCGCTTGGAGCATAACGTCTATCGACAAACAGAAGCAGCGAAGAGTCCAGCTCCACGTTAAGGTATGCCGCCTCAAGCTCGCTCGCATAGCAGACCTCGAGCGTACGCGTGTTTGGACCCATCTTGATCCCCTGGCGATCGAGTACCGCCATCAGCGAATCCTCGAGGGATTCATGCTCCAAAAAAGAAAGCGCAGCGGAATAGCTATTGGTTTCCAGCATCGTGGGCTTGCCATCCACAAGGCGCAGACGACGACTACGCAATACCTTTTGAGTATCGTCTACGCCCAGGAACTTCGCGTCTCGCAGGTTTGGGAAGTCCCAGCCCATTTCGAGAACCCTGGTAGACGCCTGTTTTCCCGCAAGCTGGCACGAATGGGTAAAGCTCTCACGGTCGTCCGCGGCATACATCTGTGTGTCCGACGAAACGAACGTGCCCTTGCCGCGGGCCCTCTCAACAAGCCCAGCATCTTCCATTTCTTTAATTGCGGAGCGAACCGTTATTCGGCTCACGCCAAATTGCTCGATAAGCTCCGTCTCGGTCGGGAGCTTATCTCCCGGGCGGTACGTGCCGTTGGCGATCGAATCAGAAAGCGCACGAACAATCTGTTTGTACAGGGGGATAACGCTATTTGCTTCAACCATATCAACCATACCTTTACAAGGAATCAGCAGTTTATAGATAGATGACTTATATTGTATTAGAACTTTTTAGGAGTCCATATATTTCCTAAATGATTCGGTAAACGGGGTGTTGTTTCACTTTAGCGGGGTGCAGCGGCTACCCGCGGCATTCGTTATCAACCTAGCTAGGCTAGTCCACCCACATCGTCTTCAGTTCGCTGCAGAGCCGCGGCCCCATATGGGTATACTCTCGAGGATTCGACTCGATTCGCCCCCGCTGGGGCGTCAAAGGAGACTGCATATGCCCACTACCTCAACCGACCCGCGCGCCGCTGCCGCCGCGCTGCTGGTGCCCGGTACCACCTGCCACGGTTTTGCCGTCGAGCGCTGCGAGACCGTGCCCGAGCTCGATTCGGACGCCTACGTGCTGCGCCACACCGCATCGGGCGCTCGCCTGCTGTACCTGGCATGCGACGATGAGAACAAGGCCTTTGCCATTGGCTTTAAGACGCCGCCGGCCGATTCCACCGGCGTGTTCCATATTCTTGAGCACTCGGTGCTGTGCGGATCGGCCAAGTTTCCCGTCAAGGAGCCGTTTGTCGACCTGATCAAGAGCTCCATGCAGACGTTCCTCAACGCCATGACCTACCCCGACAAGACCATCTACCCCGTTGCCACCACCAACGAGCAGGATCTGTACAACCTGATGGATGTGTACCTGGACGCGGTGTTCAACCCGGCCATCTACACCAAGCCCACCATTTTTGAGCAGGAGGGCTGGCATTACGAGCTGGACCTGTCGAAGGGCGTCGAGGACGAGGGCGGCAGCTCCGCGAGCCTGCGCGAGGGCACGCTGCGTTATAACGGCGTGGTGTTCAACGAGATGAAGGGCGCGCTGTCCGACCCCATGAGCGTGCTGGACGACGCCGTCAACGCCGCGCTCTATCCCGACACCGCCTATGCGCACGAGAGCGGCGGCGATCCGCGCGCGATTCCCGCGCTCACCTACGAGCAGTTCCTGGATACGCACGCGCGCCACTACAATCCTTCCAACTCTTATATAACGCTCTACGGCGACCTGGACGTGGACCGCGCACTGGCGTTTTTGGACGAGCGCTATCTGTCGCAGCCGAGTGCCGCGAGCCGCCGCATGGACGCCGCCGTCGCCGCCGGCGAGGACCCGTCCACGCTGGCGCCCAATCCACTGGGTGTGCAGGCGCCCGTGGCCTGCGAGTATAAGCGCGTCGAGATGACAACCACGCCCGAGAACGCCCTGGTGGGCCTGGGCCTGGTGCTGGGCAGCGCGCTCGACCGCAAGCGCACGATCGCGGCGGATATCTTGTTCGAGGCGTTGCTGGGCTCCAACGAGGCCCCGGTTAAAAAGGCCATTCTGGCGGCGGGTCTGGGCGGCAACGTGGTGAGCTACACCGCGGCCGAGTGCCTGCAGCCCTACGAGCTCATCATGCTGCAAAACGCGCAGCCCGGCGTGGCGCGCGAGCTGCGCCGCGTGTTCCAGGACGCCTGCCACGACCTGTGCGAGCACGGCATTCCGCGCGAGCGCCTGGAAGCTATCATCAGCAGCAACGAGTATGACCTGCGCCAGCGCGACTATGGCATCGCCGACGGCGTGGCCATTGCGTGCGACGCGTTGAGCACCTGGCTTTACGATGACGACGCCGCGACGCTGGCGCTCAAGTACGGCCCGGTGTACGAGGAGCTGCGTGGCGAGCTGGACGGCAGATACTTTGAGGACCTGCTGCGCGAGCTCGTGCTGGAGAACGACCACATGGCGCTGGTCGAGCTGGTTCCGGTAGACGCTGCCGAGGGCGCGGAGGGCGCCGAAGCTGCCGAGCTGGCTGCCAAGCGCAACACCATGACCGATGCCGAGCTGGCCGATGTGGTCGAGCGTACGGCCGTACTGCGTGCCGCGCAGGAGGCCGAGGACACGCCCGAGGACAAGGCCACGCTGCCGCGCCTGCGCGTGTCCGACATTGGCGAGGCGCGCCCCGAGCCGCCGCTCGTCGTGGACACGACTGCGCCCATCCCGTGCCTCACCCACGACATTCCCACCAACCGCCTGGCCTACGCCATGCAGTACTTCGACCTGAGCTGCGTCGCATTTGAGGACCTGCCCTACGTGACCCTGCTCTGCCGCCTGCTCAAGCAGCTGCCCACGCGCGAGCATTCGGCCGACGAACT
>JAIJJM010000889.1 GCA_022728415.1 Collinsella sp.
CCTGCGCGACACCACGCCCGAAGTCTCCACCGGCAACCTGTATTGGACGAACCGCCTGATCGCCGTCGTGGCCGACGCGCATTGGTATGAGACGAACCGGTTCATCGAGGGCTATGCGGAAGGCGTGCGCGCGTTCGGGCACCGGCTCATCGAGCGCACGGATGAGCAGTTGCTTGCTCGAAGCGATGCCGAATCGACGGGTACGAATGCATGGCCGCTCGATGGCGGCCACGGCGATGAGAAGGATGTGCAGGGCGTGGCGGATGTGCTCGAAGCGGCCAACGACGAGATGGCCGACTACCTGCGCGAGCATACAACCAAGCTGCTGAACGACGTGCTATACACCTCCAGCAACCTGATGCACAACAGCTTCGCAATGTCCGACCGTTGGGCCGAGTAGCAAAACCTCGGCTGGGGAGGTAATAGGGATGCCCTGCTGATAACGCGTCAGCAGGGCAAAGCCACAATCCGAATCAGTTGAAGCCGACGATGCGTTCGGCGATGAGATAGCCGTTGCGCACGATCCAGCGGCCGGTTTTACCAGGCAGATTGAGCGCGCGGGACATCAGCTTCGAGCGCACATCCTTGCCGATGGCCGGAGAATAGGCGTCAATCGCATCCCACAGCTCGGTTTTCTTAACGTAGTTGGCCGGATCGCGCGAGAGAATCAGGAACGCCGAGGTAACGCATGATTCGATCGTCAGGAAGTGAATCATGTACCGGTACAGCCCCTCCGGCACCGTACCACGTTCGGGCGTGGCCTCGGTCATCAGCCGATTGACGAGCCGCAGCTGATCCACACGCTTAATCATCACGTCGGTCTGCACGCTCTGACCCTCGCGCCCGATGAAGTAGTGGTAGAACGGCACGTCGAGATACTGGATGCGCTTCACCCACGGGAACGGCTGGTACGAGTAATAGAAATCGACGTAGAACGTATGCTCCGGCAGCTTCAGCCCGGAATCGCGCACCACCTGCGTGCGGAAAGTGAGCGCATGCATGATGATGTACTGCGCCAGACCGAACTTGCCCAGGTCATCCCAGCCGAGCACGCGGCCGGCCTCCATCACATGACGGAAGTTCACCACGATCTTGTGGCGCTTGGTCACTTTGTCATACACATAGTTGGTCACCAGCATGTCGATCGGCTCGCTGGCCTC
>JAIJJM010000890.1 GCA_022728415.1 Collinsella sp.
CCGGTTCGCCCCATGCAGCCAGTGCATCGACAAAGCTGACGTAGACCAGGTTGTTCTCGTTTTGGAACTCCTCGGGGCAGCCCGTGATGGTGAGCTTATCGGCGCGCTCGAAGGTAAAGTGCGAGTAGAGGCTGACGGCCATGCCGAGGGTGTCGTAGCCGATGCCTAGGTTGGCGCTGGTTGCTGGGACGGTGATCTTGATCATGTGAGTCCTCCTGGCGTGCCTGGCTGTTTAGTTCGCTGCTCGGGCAGTCCTGCGCAAGACGGAAAGCACATTAAGTGCTTTCCTTTGCGTGCGGAACTCGCGACGAACTAAACAGCCAGGCACGCTGTGCGCGTTCGTCATCATCCCGGGGGTTATCTGATGAAAGAAGGTGCGCCGGCTTTCGCCGGCGCTTAATAAGGGATCTAGTTGGTGCTCATTCGTTTTGCTGCAGACTCGACGTAGCTTGCCATCTCATCGACGTTGCAGACGTCTTCGAAGCGAACGGGCTTGGACTCGAGTTCGGCGAGCTGGGTCGGGGCGACCGTGTTGGTGGCCTGCTCGAGCAAACGCATGGCTTCAAAATCATCATCGGGAACGTCGAGGCCCAGGGCGTCGCAGCAGGCGCGCGGGAACTTGTAGGGGCTGGCGGTCGAAAGCAGCACGCGGGCCTTGGCTCCCTCGGCGGGAGCGACCTTTTCAAAGACGTGATAGCCGCAAGCGGTGTGCGGATCGATTACGTAACCGTTCGCATCCCAGCAGCTCTTGATGGCAGCGCGGACCTCGTCCTCGCTGGCCCAGCCGCAGCCAAAGACGCTCTGAATCTTTGCCAGCAGGTCGGTGGGAACCTCGTAGCGACCAGTCTGTGCCAGTTGCTCCATAAGGTCGGCAACGAGCTCGCAGTCGCCATCGGACAGGAAGTACAGCATGCGCTCCAGGTTTGAGCTGATGAGGATGTCCATCGACGGCGAGATGGTCGTGAAGAACGGACGGTTGCGGTCGTAGACGCCGGTGGTCAGGAAGTCGGCCAGCACGTTGTTCTTGTCGCTCGCAACGATGAGCTTAGCGACGGGCAGGCCCATGCGCTTGGCATAGTAGCCGGCCAGGATATCACCAAAGTTGCCGGTCGGCACGCAGAACTCCACGGCGTCGCCTGCCTCGATGGCGCCGGCACG
>JAIJJM010000891.1 GCA_022728415.1 Collinsella sp.
GGTAACGATCCGATCATCACGCTGATGGGGGCCACGCCGCTGAAATATGATCAGTCCGAGTACGAAATGGCAGGCGCGCTGCGTGAAAGCCCGTACCCGATCGCCACCGCCCCGTTGACCGGTTTTGATGTGCCGTGGGGTTCAGAAGTGATCCTCGAAGGGGTCATCGAAAGCCGTAAACGCGAAATCGAAGGGCCGTTCGGTGAGTTTACCGGGCACTACTCCGGCGGGCGTAACATGACCGTGGTGCGCATCGATAAAGTCTCTTACCGCACCAGGCCGATTTTCGAATCGCTGTACCTCGGTATGCCGTGGACCGAAATCGACTACCTGATGGGGCCAGCCACCTGCGTGCCGCTGTATCAGCAGCTGAAAGCCGAGTTCCCTGAAGTGCAGGCGGTAAACGCCATGTACACCCATGGCCTGCTGGCGATTATCTCCACCAAAAAACGCTACGGCGGCTTTGCCCGCGCGGTGGGCCTGCGCGCAATGACCACGCCGCATGGTCTGGGCTACGTGAAGATGGTGATTATGGTCGATGAAGACGTTGACCCGTTCAACCTGCCGCAGGTGATGTGGGCGCTCTCCTCGAAAGTGAACCCGGCAGGGGATTTGGTGCAGTTGCCGAATATGTCCGTGCTGGAACTCGATCCAGGCTCAAGCCCTGCGGGGATCACCGACAAGCTGATTATCGACGCCACTACGCCTGTCGCCCCGGACAACCGTGGTCACTACAGCCAACCGGTGGTGGATTTACCGGAAACCAAAGCCTGGGCTGAAAAACTGACCGCTATGCTGGCTGCACGTAAATAAGGAGAAGAAGATGATTTGTCCACGTTGTGCCGATGAACAGATTGAAGTGATGGCGAAATCGCCGGTGAAAGATGTCTGGACGGTATATCAGTGCCAGCATTGCCTTTATACCTGGCGCGATACCGAACCGCTGCGCCGTACCAGCCGCGAACATTATCCCGAAGCGTTCCGCATGACGCAGAAAGATATTGATGACGCGCCAATGGTGCCGAGCATCCCGCCGCTGCTGGTGGAAGGTAAGCGTTAAATAAAAGGTCCGATGCCCATCGGACCTTTTTATTAAGGTCAAATTACCGCCCATACGCACCAGGTAATTAAGAATCCGGTAAAACCGAGAATGGTCGT
>JAIJJM010000057.1 GCA_022728415.1 Collinsella sp.
CCGCGCTGGCCGTTATAGGTATGCGTAAAGCAGCTGGCACCGGCGTTGATGGCGGCGGCGCACTCGTCGTAGGTGGCGTCGGAGTGGCCGATGCAGGTCACAACGCCCCTGGCGCTCAGGGCCGCGGCGTAGGCGGCGGCGCCGTCGCGCTCGGCCGCCATGGCGCTCTTGACGATGCGGCCGCCGGCGGCCTCCTGCCACCGGTCGAAGACCTCCTCGGAGGGGTCGATCAGAAAAGCGGGGTTCTGGGCGCCCACGTGCTTCATGGTGAAGAACGGGCCCTCCAGGTAGATGCCCTGGATGCGGGCACCGCAGAACTCGGGGCCACGTTCTTCGTCCGCCTGTGCGATGGCGGCGCAGGCGTCCCTGATCTGCTCCACGCCGTCGGTGAAGGTCGTGGGCAACCAGCTGGTAGTACCGCGACGGGCGAGCTCAATCGAGCTAATGTTGATGCCCTCGGCATCGTTATCGGTCGTGGCATGGTTATAGAAGCCATGAATATGGGTGTCCACCATGCCCGGCGCGATCCATGTGCCCGAGTAATCCTTGATCTCGCAAGCGGGCTCATCGACCTGCCAAGCGCCAAAGACGCCGTCTTCGACCATGAGGTAGCCGCCCAGCTGCGGCCCCGCCGGCAAAAAGAACTTGTCGGCCTTGATAGCATACGTGCTCATATGCACTCCTTGCTTCTAAAGCAGTTTACTGTGGTGATGCTTATACCCAGCTCACGTAAAACAAAAAGCGCCCGCCCGCCGTTACGAGCGGACGGGCGCCCTTACAGGGGGACGCGATTAAGCGGTGAAGGGGTGAATCGTCACGCCCTTGACCACGCGGTTGACCGTGCCGGTGGGGCTCGGCGTATCGGGCGTGTTGCCCACGCGCACGGAGTTGAGCAGGCTGATGGCCTGGGCAAACATCACGAACGGCAGGGCGAGGTAACCCTCGGGGAGTGCCTCATAGCCCTTAAAGGTGAAGGACTCACCCTCATAGACGGTGGCACCTTCCTGCTGAACGGCGACGGTGTGCTGAGCGATCTCGTCACCACCGATCTCGTTGAGGATGTCGATATCGTACTGACGGGTGTAGGCGTCGTTGTTGACGAACACGAAGACGAGCGTCTTATCGTCGACGAAGGACTTGGGTCCGTGACGATAGCCCATGGAGGTGTCGTAGGAAGTGGCGACCAGACCGTGAGCGAGCTCGAGAATCTTGAGCTGGCTCTCCTGGGCAAGGCCACCGAAGGAGCCAGAACCCAAGTAGGTCACGCGGTTGAAGTCGCCAGCCAGGTAATCGGCGACCTCGGGCTCACGGGAAATGACCTCCTCGCCCATCTTGGCGATGGTCTCGACCCACTCGGCCTTCTGCTCATCCGAAGCCTCGTCAAAGATGAGGGTAGAGAGCAGGGTCATGCAGGTGTAGGAACCGGTCATGGCGAAGCCCTTGTCGTTGGCGCGCGGGATGAGCAGCGTCAGCGCGTTGGGATCATCGGCAGACTCGACGGCGAGCTTGCCCTCGGGAGCGCAGGTGATGTTGAGGAATTTAACGTTGTGGACGAGCTCCTTGGCAACGGCAACGGCGGCAAGGCTCTCGGGGCTGTTGCCAGAGCGGGCAAAGGAAACCACGAGCGTGGGATCCTCGGCGCGCAGGAAGTCGCGCGGGGCGCTCACGATGTCGGTCGTGGCGATGGGCTTAAAGTCGTAGAGATCAGTGTTGCCAGCGTGACGCAGGTACGGGGCGCAGGTATCGCCAACGTAGTCGGACGTACCGGCACCGGTGAAGACAACGGACAGACGGCCCTCGCCCATGGCGCGAGCCTCGGCCAGAAAGGCCTCGATGGCCTCCTTGTTCTCACGATAAATGTTGAACGTATCACGCCAAAGCTCGGGCTGCTGAGCAATCTCGGCCGTGGTGATCTGGGCGCCGAGCTCGGTGAGCTCCTCGACACTCTTCTCGAACATTTCTAATACCTCTTTCTTTACTAAATTGTCTGATATACAAAGACTTAATCTGAAAAGTCAAATCGAGTAGTAGTCATAGGCTGTTTTTCTTTCGTTAGCACTCGTATCCGATCACACAGTATCTCGATAATGAGAAATCCTGTACTTAAACTTGTCCGCACGAGCCACCGAAAGCGTAAACTCGACAACATCATTTTGGGTGTTGTGAGTAGTTCGGACTATGTCCAGAACTGGCGCACCTTCACCAATACCTAGAAGCCGAGCGTCACATGGACGTGCTATACCCGCAGAGAACTCCTCATCCGCTACTCTAATTTTCTGCTGATAATCCTGCTCAATAACATCGTAAAGAGGCTTCTGTTCGAGCAGAGGACGCTTGAGTGAAATAAAGAGCCTTGCTGGAAGATAGCTACGCTCAACCATCATGGGTATACCATCTGCCATCCGTAAACGCTTGAGTTTTAATACCTTTTCACCCAAACGAATCCCCATTTGTATCGAGAGTGTTTTATCTGCTTCCATTTCACAGAACTCTAAGATGGTTGTTTCTGGCAGCCGGCCCATCGCTTTCATCTGTTCAGTAAAACTGTACGATTGGGTAAGATTTGTTGCTTGGGCTAGTCGATCGGCAACAAACGTACCGCGACCTTGTTTTCGCACAATCCGACCAAGATACTCAAGTTCCTGAATTGCAAGCCGGACAGTCGACCGCGAAAGCCCGTAACGTTCGGCAAGTTCACGTTCGGACGAAATCAAATCACCTGGCTGATATTCATGATCAATTTTATCGATCAGAATATCTACGAGCTGGTCATATAGCGGTTGTCTGTGCCTCTTGCACGTCATGATGTTCTCCACGTAATTAGCAATTGACCAGTACTTCAGCCTTCAGATATTGCATCAACATGTCCAATAAGTGGGCTCATAGCGACGCTACAGCTCATCGTCTTCATCATCGTCAGCAATCTCGAGTTTCTTGAGATCGACTCCCTCACGACCAACAACCCGTGCGCGTTCGGCAAGTTCATCAAGCGTTGGATCTCCAAACGCACGCGTCATGACGAGCTCCACCAACATAGGCAGATTGGTTCCGGTGACAACGGTCACGTTATCGAGCTTAGTCGTCATTGGGATAGCTTGATTGAACGGAGTACCGCCAAGCAAATCAACAAACACCAATACGCCATCACAAGCTTGACGCATCTCGGCAATGCAGGTTCGCAAATCATCACCAAAAGTAACCGCCTCCGAGCCCGCAAAAGGAACTACCTCAAAATTAGGCTGTTCGCCGGCAACCATATCCACAGCACTTTTCAAACCAGTTGCAAACTGACCGTGACCAGTTAGTACAAATCCAATCATTTTATCTACCTTTCTATCGTTCGCTTTCTCTAGCCAAAGAACCCCAAAAGGCTCTTACGACCGCTGCATCATTAACATTTAGCGAGTATTTTGTTTTATCGTGGGAGGTCTGTGGGCGTCTCTAAGCTGCTTTTCAAGGTTGCGATATCTAAGTGCTTCGCCCTTGTTCCCGCTGCTCTCATATTGATACGAAAGCAGCAGATAGAGCTTTCCGCGTAACCCAAGGTCGTTCGTATCCAGCATAGCTTCCATCTCATCGATCTTATCATGCCGATGGCGAAAGACTATGTCGTAGGTCAATTGACTGTCCGCCAAAATGCCCTTTGACACGACGGGGCGCATCTCTTCCAACATGGACGCCGCCCGCTTCCGGTCACCCGTCTTGATATAGAAATTAAAGGCGCGAACCGTAAGCTGTCGACGTTGCTTATCGCTGCACGACATCTCCAGCAAGTGCTCAAGCATTCGATCTGCATATGCGTCCATATCAGCAGCTTCATAGATCGTGAAACGCAGGTAATACTGCTTATACGTAGACATGACTATACGCGCAAGTTTGCGATCGAGCAGGTCTATGCAATCTTGGTATAAGCCCAAGTTAAACAATACCTGCAATTTCATATCGAAGTATTTTTTCGCACCTTCGGTCACAGCGAAATAAGCCACGACAACACAAATGAACAGGACGATCCAAAATGGCATTGCACTATATTCCCTTCAAGGCAGCCTTAATGAATTAATCCAACACGATGACTGCACAACCGCCTATGAACAGCGGTGTCCGACAAAACAAAAGAGGCGCACACTCCAGGGGATATGGCGATAGAGTCGCCTTGGAGGTGTGCGCCACGTCTCAATTGAGGCTCAAATGCCGTGACAATATGGGGTACTTAGCCCTTGCAGATGATACCGAATGCACCCAAGGCAATGGACAGAACCAAGACGATAAAGATGGCCTTCGTCGAGGTCATACCCTTCTTACCGAGGAGCCAGTATACGAAGCCGACGAGTGCGGCAGGAACCAGCTTGGGGCAAATCATATTGCAGATGTTCTGCAAGTCAACGGTAACGCCGCCGATAACAGGCTTCGCTGCAATAACGATACCGACATTGGTTGCGACCAGAGCACCGACCATAAAGACACCCATTACGGAGGCCGCGTCGGTCAACGCGTTCAGGCGATCGCTCATGGTGGTGACGAGCTTCATACCCTGCTCGTAAGCCATGTGGGTCTGCTTGCAGCGGAACCAGTCAACAAGGATGTTGACGGCGACCCAGATGAAGATACCCAAGGGGTTGCCGTTCATGGCCATATTGGCAGCCAGGGCGCCGAAAATGGTCGGGAGCAGCGAACCGAAGATGGAATCGCCGATGGAAGCCAACGGTCCCATGAGGCCAGTCTTGAGACCGGCAACAGCCTCGAGGCCCTCGAGGCCCTCCTCTTCCTCGATCGCCAAATCAATACCGGTGATGATCGTGTTGAGGAAGTTTGAGGTGTTGAAGAACGGTGCGCACTGGGCACGGCAGGCTTCCTTTAGCTCCGGCGTGCCGTCGCCGTACAGCTTGCGCAGTGTGGGCAGGATAATCCAGAGATAACCAGAGTGCTGCATGCGCTCGTAGTTCCAACCATCCTGGAAACCAAGCAGGTTACGACGGTTGATCTGCGCAAGGTCTTCCTTGGTAATCTTGTAGCCAGTGGTGCCATTGGCGAGTTTCTCATTAGAGCTCATCGTCGTCGTCTCCCTCCGCAGCGCCAGCAGCAGCGACGGGACGCTGGTTGTTCTTGTAGTACAGCAAAGACAGAGCAAAGCCAATAATAGCGATCGCCAGCATCGACATGTTGTTGAACATACCGACCATATCCACAGCGCCCTTACCAAGTGCACCGTTCACAGCGACGATGTTGGTGTTGAGGTTCATGATGCTCGTGAAGGCCGTACCAAACAGGGCGGCGACGACAAAGCCGAGCAGCAGGTAGGCGACGTGCTTCTTGACCGGCAGGTAGCGGAGCAGGATGGCGAAGCCAACGGCGGGCAGGGCACCGCCGGCAACGGACAGACCGTCGCCCAGCCACTTCCAATCGCCGTTAAGGGCGGTGGTGATGCCCTCGACCAAGCCCTGGCCAAATGCGAGAGCCAGGAAGACCGGAATCATGCGGGACAGCATCCAGGAAACGGCACCGAGCAAGTAGTGCACGTTGTAGGCGCCCCAGTTCATCTTCTCGATATCAGCATCGCACGCATGACCGAAGAACGTGTTGGCAAAACGGCCGGCGATATCGGTGTAGACGAGAATGGCAGCGACAGGTACGCCGATGGCGGCAAGAGCCGTCTCGGGATTCATGCCTGCGCCCACGGCAAAGGCGGTGGCGACCAGAGTGCCGGAGTTGGCATCGATACGAGAGGCGCCGCCAAAGGTACCAACGCCCAAGACGGTGAGCTGCATGCTACCGCCGATAAATAGACCGGTCTGCAGGTCACCCATAATCAAACCGGTAATCATACCGGAGAAGACGGCAGAGCCGGCACAGGTGTACCAGTTCAGCTCATCCATGATCTGATAACCCGCATACAGGGTTAACAGAAGAATCTGCCACCAAGCAATCATGGTAAACTCCTTATTTGAGGTGTAACAGTTTCTACAATACCAATACGCTTATATAAACCGCGCATCCCCCTTCGCGGCTTAGCGTTAATTCGACTAGAGCGCGAGAGCCTCTGGGTTATCCTGCGGCGTCAGCTGAATGACGATTGGAAGATTATCGGCCTTAAGTTTGGCAAACGCGTCAAGGTCTCCCTGGTCGCAACTAATGTTGCGAGACAGCTTCTTGACCGGCTCCATGGTCGTCATATTACCGACAATAAGCTGCTCGAGCTTAACGCCTTGCTCCAAAAGTCGAACGTAGACCTCAGGCTTTTTTGCAACAATAAAGAGACGTTGTGCATCATATTTGCCAGCAGTGATGTTGGCAGCGGCCTTATCGACAGGAAGCACAGACAACTTCACCGTTGCCGGGCAAGCCATGCGAAGAACCTGCTTTTGGGTAGCGTCTTGCGACACCTCGTCGTCAACTACCATGAAGCGGCTTACCTGACGGGCGTTAGACCAGAGGTTTGCCACCTGTCCGTGAATCAAGCGAAAGTCGATTCGTGCGCCTACAATCATTTCTACTCAACTCCTTCTTGTTCAAGTGTACGAATAACGGGCTCAGAGCGAAGGGAGATTTTCGCATCATACACGCCCTCTGTTTCGAACATAACGAGCTCATTGGTACCGGGGTGCAATAAACCGTGCGGAACATAGAGCGTCATGATGGGACCCTTATCCCAAAAACGTCCAACATTCGTTCCGTTAACGAATGCCACACCCTTTCCAAAACCCGTAGTGTCGATAAAGGTATCAGCCGGCTCAGATATATCAAATTTTGCGCGGTAAAAGGAAGGTTGCCCCTCTACCCAGCCGGCGGAATAATCAAGACTATCGATGTTATCGAGTGGCAGACAACGCATCTCCCAACCGGTAACAAAGTGAAGATCAACGCAAACGCCTGTCCTAATGCCCTTATGCTGGGTATCGGCGAGCAATTTGTGACCATAATTGACGCGACCCATATCCTCGGTCAGAACATCCAAGCGGTTTTGCTCACCGGGAAGAACGCAGTGTATATCTTCCCCGATGTGCTCCTGATACTGCGTCGCCACTTTGTCACCGTTCACGAACACCTGCGCACGGTCGCGGGCGTCAATAACCCGAATACGCTCTTCATCTGTACGGTCACGCTCGACAGTCGTGGTATATAACGTATATCCATATGACTGACCCATCTCTTCCATGGGCATAGGATACTGGGCTTCGATTGGCTCCGAAAGCATATCGAGCACATTAAAGAGACTGACGCGCTCACTTACCGAAATATCGGGCATAGCAAACGTCTTTTTTGTTAACGGCTTGCTTTGTGCGATATCGGGATACAGATCGTGAATTGTCCTTTGAATTGCGAAGTATTTCTCGGTCGGGTTGCCCTGTTCGTCCAATGGAGCATCATAGTCATACGATGTTACCTGGTGCAGGTCATGCGTATGGCGTGCAGAGCATCCGTTCATGAATCCAAAGTTGGTGCCTCCATGAAACATGTAGAGGTTTAAAGATCCTCCAAGCTCGAGCACCTCGCGAACGCAAGAGGCAAGATCTTCGGGATCGCGTCTGATGACGTTCTCCCCATAGCGATTGAACCAGCCGTCCCACAACTCCATGCACATAAGAGGCCATTGTTTTCCATGCTCCTTGTGAAAAGCAGATAGAGCCTCAAAGTTCTCCTTTGCATGAGAACCAAAGTTGCCGGTGCACAACACATCATCGTCAATGAGCGTACCGGCACGAAGGCACCCACGCCACGGACCATCGGAAGTACAAAGGGGCACGGAAACCCCGCGCTCGACCATAAGGCGACGAATCGCACGAAGATAGTCCTTATCCTCGCAATATGATCCATACTCGTTTTCAACCTGCATCATGATGATGTTTCCGCCCTTGTCAATCTGACGCGAGACGAGTATCGGCATGAGATGGTCGTAGTAACGTGCGACGTGAGCAAGAAACTTGGGGTCGCTGCTGCGCGGTCTCATATCATGTTGGCGCAGCAGCCATGCCGGCATGCCGCCAAATTCCCATTCTGCGCAAATAAACGGAGAGGGACGAACAATTGCATACAGACCGAGTGATGCCGCCTCATCGAGAAATGCCGCCAAATCGATTGAGCCAGAAAAATCGAAGACGCCAGGCTTTGGCTCATGAAGATTCCACGGTACATACGTTTCGACCGTATTAAACCCAAGAGCCTTAAGGTTATAGAGCGAGTGGTGCCAGTCACTCGGATGAACACGCATATAGTGGATCGCTCCCGACAAGATGGTGAACGGCTCATCATCGAGTAGGAATTGATTGGTGATCTTAAACGAATGCATGCTTCTCCCGATCTTCGTGCTCTGCGATGCGGTTGCCGGTTTTTCAACCCTCGGCTAACCCTTTGGCTATTATGGACGTTTTGACGCAATTATGTAGCCAGAATCTGAAGTGGTCCGTAAACGGTAACGAAATGACGATGAACGGTTTTAATGAAAACAGCTGGTAAATTGCTTTTTAATTATATGTTTCTAAAGATTCTATATTTGAAAGATGGTATGTACCAGCTATCCACTATTTCCTACTAGTTACATCATGTTTCAATTTTATTTCTTCAACTGCTTATCTACTTTGGATTCACCTACATGAGCATTAGAGAGCCGTTGCCTGCCCATTTCCAAGACTGAAAATATCCAGAATCGAACCTGACTTTCTTATGGCTGACTCGCCGCGTTCGATGACTCGTTAATACAGCAGAGCATTAATGGAGTCGGGTTCGTCACTGGGTAGATTGCGAACTTCCATTTTCACGCCAAGCGCTTGCAGCTCTCTGAGAACAGCGACGTCTGCATCGTCTATGGCAACTGCGGGCGTTGCGGAACGCTTGCCCTCCCCTGCCTCCATATGGCCGATGCTGATCCTGGTAATGGGCACACCGCCCTTAACCAGCGCGAGCGCATCGGCGGGTGAGGCCACCATGATCAGAATCCATTGACGCGGCGTTGCGGTATGAATGATGTCGATGGTCCTTTGCACCGAGAAGAACCGCGTCCAAACGCCCTTTGGCGCTGCCACCCTCATGGGCGCCCACTTGCGCGAGTCCGCCGCAATCTCATCGTTGACGATCAGGACGAGGTTGGAACCCACGGCTTCGTTCCACAGCTCAACGTCTTGCCCGTAAATGAAACGGTCGTCGATGCGTGTGAGAAGAATCTTGGATTGAGCCATCGCCGCCCCATTCTGTTTGAGACCCGTACGAGCAGGACGGCGGCCACCAACTCAACAGCAGGTCAAGCGCCAAATGGACGCCGCAGACATCGTGTCTCCAATACTAGTGCATTTAAAGTGAGAAAAGCCGTCAGAACACTTGCGCCGATTTGCGATGTCCCGTATCATAGTCAGCTGTTGACGCCTCAGTTGCGTCACTACAT
>JAIJJM010000892.1 GCA_022728415.1 Collinsella sp.
AGAGGAGAGGGCAAGCCGCGTTCGCACAAAAGCTTTCACGCCCTTTTGTAGGCTACGAACAAACGCGCGCGTAGGTTCCGGCAACGTAACCGTTGGCGCCGGCTATCAAAAACGTTGCAAATCCGCCGATTGCACATCCTTGCGCGCCGGTTCAAGAAGTTGACGTTACGGTTGCGTTCGTCAACTTATGACAAATCGAAATCGACAATTTTGTAAGTTGGTACGAAACCGCACGAGATCGAACACCTCTACGATGGCAACCGTAAGTTCGGGGGGAAGGCTCATCTGCGGGCGAACGGAAGGCGACCGGACCGGCATCGGTCCATCGCCGCACGATTCGCCCGCACAGGGCCGGATTCATTTGGGACCGTCCACCATATGGACGGTTCGGGCTGTCGGGGATACCGCACGGCCCGCCGGAACCTCCCCTCATCCATCGCATACCGCCCGCCGTTCACGGCGATAACACACAACATAGGGGTTATTGATATGCAGACTTCACACACCACCGCATCCGCAGCGGCCACCACGCCGCTCGCCCGTCGTATCGTCGCCGCATCCTGGAAGCCGGTGCTGTTCGCCGTGCTGATGTGGCTGTCCGCGGCCGCCGGCGAGATTCCGATTCCGGGCACGCCGGTGCCGATCACGCTGCAGACGTTCGTGGTGATGCTCGCCGGTCTCATGCTGCCGTGGCGTCAGGCCGGTGCCGCCGTCGCCACCTATCTGGCGGCCGGTGCGGTCGGCCTGCCGGTGTTCGCCGGCGGCACCTCCACGCTGGCCCTGGTCGGCCCGAGCGCCGGCTTCCTCTTCGGCTTCCTGCCGGGTGTGGTGGTCATCGCCCTGCTGCGCGGCAAGTCCGACACTTCGTCCTTCGCGGCCGCCGCGCGCACCGCGGGCCGCTACCTGCTGGCCGCGCTGGTCGGCGGCGTCGTGGTGGTGTACGCCTTCGGCTTCATCATCCAGTCCGCGTTGACCGGTGCGCCGCTCGCCGCCGTGGCCCTGGCCTCCATGGGCTTCGTCGTCGGCGACGCCATCAAGGCCGTGGTGGCCTCTCTGGCCGCCGCCGGCCTGTCCAAGCTCGGTCGCTGACCTGAGCTACTAGCTAGCTACTGGCCGGCTATTACAGCACTCCCACATCGGCGGTGCGGACCGTATGG
>JAIJJM010000893.1 GCA_022728415.1 Collinsella sp.
ATAAAGATATTCAGACGGCAAGTCAGGTGAAAGGGCTGGATATTTTGATCACCGGACATGCGCATGTGGGTACGCCGGAACCGATTAAAGTCGGCAATACGCTCATCCTCTCCACTGACAGCGGCGGGATTGATGTGGGCAAACTGGTTCTCGACTACAAAGAGAAGCCGCATGATTTTACGGTGAAAAACTTCGAGCTTAAAACCATTTACGCCGACGAGTGGAAGCCCGATCCGCAAACAAAACAGGTGATCGACGGCTGGAATAAAAAGCTTGATGAAGTGGTGCAACAAACGGTCGCGAAATCGCCGGTTGAATTAAAACGTGCCTATGGTGAATCGGCTTCCCTCGGGAACCTGGCGGCTGATGCTTTACTGGTAGCGGCGGGTAAA
The DNA here is from genome assembly GCA_022728415.1 of Collinsella sp. The sequence goes on from JAIJJM010000893.1 coordinate 393, forward strand.
AACACCCAATTGGCGTTAACCAACTCTGGCGGCATTCGCAATGAGATCCCCGCAGGGGCGATTACGATGGGCGGCGTCATCAGTACCTTCCCGTTTCCCAACGAACTGGTGACGATGGATCTCACGGGTAAACAATTACGCAGTTTGATGGAACACGGCGCAAGTTTAAGTAATGGCGTTTTACAGGTATCGAAAGGCCTGGAAATGAAGTACGACAGCAGTAAGCCGGTTGGTCAGCGGGTAATCACGCTGACTCTGAATGGCAAACCCATTGAAGATGCGACGATTTACCACATTGCTACTCAGAGTTTCCTTGCTGATGGTGGAGATGGTTTTAGCGCCTTTACCGAAGGGAAAGCGCGTAACACAACGGGCGGTTATTACGTTTATCACGCCGTGGTTGATTACTTCAAAGCGGGTAACACCATCACGGATGAACAGATCAACGGTATGCGCGTGAAAGATATCAAGTAAAAGTACGTATTGAGTTGATTCATCTGTTTGTTACCAGTTGATTTTGCAGATCCAGTATTCGGCCTACGCGAGGGCGCAGGCCGAATCAGATGCCTTAGCATCACCATCCGGTGGCAGGACGTTGTTTTTCGAATAAGCCCAGGTGTCGCTGTGTTGTCAGAATATCAGTCAAAACGTGCGAGGTGGATTGCGCTATAGAGAAATCTTTTATCGCCTCTAATTAAGATGAGTTTTTTTCAACTTCCCTGATTTTTCCTCACCATCATTGGTCATTTTTCGGTTGACGCCC
>JAIJJM010000894.1 GCA_022728415.1 Collinsella sp.
AAGCAGTACCACTGGCGAAGGCCTGGGGGAACGCTGTTATCACCCTGACGGACAGCAATGCCGGTTTTATGGATCGCGTCAGCGCCGGCGCATCGCTTCTGTTTCCCGCCGGTCCGGTATTAATGGAGTTTGCCACCATGGTGGGCGGGCGTGGCGAAATCAAAAAAGATGTGGATTTCCCGGAAGCCGGTGAGGACACGGCGCTCTGCGACAAGGAGAACAAACCACCGAGGATAGCCCAGGGCAGCAGCAACGTCTTTATCAACAATCAGCCTGCCGCACGCAAGGGCGACAAACTGGAGTGCAGTGCGGCAATCGTGGAAGGTTCGCCGGACGTCTTTATTGGGGGTGAGCAGGTTACCTATCTGGATATCCAGCCGGAGTTCCCGCCGTGGCAGAGAATGATCCTGGGGGGAATAACGATAGCCAGCTATCTTCTGCCGCCAGCGGGACAGCTGGGAAAACTGAAGAATCTGGCGAGACTCGGCAAACTGGGAAACCTGCTGGGGAAAAGCGGGAAGCTGCTGGGTGCAAAACTCGGCGCATTGCTGAGCAGAACAAAAAATGCCCTGAAAAATACGTATAACGTCCTGAAAAAGTTTATCAAAGATCCGGTTGACCCGGTAACCGGCGCGTACTGCGACGAACGTACTGACTTCACCCTGGGCCAGACACTCCCCCTCTCCTTCACCCGCTTCCACTGTTCGGTACTGCCACTGCATGGCCTGACCGGCGTGGGCTGGAGCGATTCCTGGAGCGAATACGCCTGGGTGCGTGAACAGGGAAAGCGGGTGGATATCATCAGCCTGGGAGCCACGCTGAACTTCGCCTTCGACGGTGAAAGTGATACGGCGGTTAACCCGTATCACGCCCAGTACATCCTGCGCCGCCGTGATGATTACCTGGAGCTGTTCGACCGTGATGCCCTGAGCAGCCGCTTCTTTTATGACGCCTTTCCGGGAATGCGCCTGCGCCACCCGGTGACTGACGATACCGACGATGACCGTCTGGCACACATCCCCGCAGACCGGATGTACATGCTGGGCGGGATGAGCGACACCGCCAGCAACCGCATCACGTTTGAGCGCGACAGCCAGTACCGGATCACGGGTGTCAGTCACACCGACGGGATCCGGCTTAAACTGACGTACCAT
>JAIJJM010000895.1 GCA_022728415.1 Collinsella sp.
CTCCTTAATTATGTAAGGAGTATTTGATCATGTATAAGCAATAAAAAACAGCTTCAGGTAATGAGGAATATCTCAATTTGTAAACATAAAATGCGAATTATTTAGTACAAAAAGTGTACTTCTGATGATCTTTCCCTGGGAGGTGATACTGACCGTCTGCCCGAATTCGTCATAGAGGAAAAACGTCGCGCCGCCCTCCGGGTCAATTTCACACACCGGAAGCCGGTCTTCACTGAAGCGGATAATGGTGGTATGCCCCAGCGAATCAGTCATCTCCAGCTCATGGCAGAAATCATTCCATACAAAGTGGTAGTCGTAGTACCCGCCGTCGCCCAACAGCAATCAATCATCGAATCAAATTAACTTGACAAGGTTTTTATTTTTTCGTGTTCGAAAAATAAATGTAGCATAGCGTCATTAATATTACCGCCTATAATACAAAAATAGTTATCAAAACCACCATAAAGAGCACCATCATCTGAAATAAAATATGTCATATGCTCAGAAAAACCAACACCAACAGGACATAAACGCTTATTGACCAATGGTTCATAGACTTCAGTTATCCATTTAGAGTCTATCCAACCAGCAGCTTTTATTGGATCAAAATCGGATTTATCATACTCATTAGGATCTGAATAAGATTCATGCCGTACTATCAACCCTCCAAACTCTGATAAAAAATCACAAATAATTTCATTAACAAAATATTTCTTAATGGATAAACACTTTATATATTTATCTATGTTTTCTTTTCTGCCATAGTGCCATCCATTTTGCAACAGGACACTCATCACTTGTTTATTCGTTATATGATTCATAATTACCCCGTTAATACATTAATTCCTAAATATTTGAAAATTTCCTGACAGTTTCTACAGTTCGGAAAAGCACTTCCATCACCAGTATGAACTGTAGCCATTTCCAAATCATGCAACGATGAATTATCTTTGAGAGCTTTATTCACCGCATCTATTTCAGCACAATTATTAACAGCCCAAGGCAAGATTACGAAAGCCCGCACCCCGCAAGGACTGCCGCCAGGTAGTTTCTGTCCATGGCTGCTTTTCGCATCTTACGTCTTAACCCTGCCTTGAATACCTTATCATTCGTTAAAATATTAATAGCGATGTGCCGTATCCCTGAAAATAAT
>JAIJJM010000896.1 GCA_022728415.1 Collinsella sp.
TAGCCAGCCTGCTCGAACAGGGCCTTGCGCACCAGGGAGAAGCCGTTGGAGTGCACGCCGGTGGAAGGCAGACCGATAAGCACGTCGCCCTCAGTGATGGTGGAACCGTCCACAATGGCGGACTTTTCGGCAACGCCGACCGAGAAACCGGCCAGATCGTACTCGTCCTCGTCGTACATGCCCGGCATTTCAGCGGTCTCACCGCCGACCAGTGCGGAACCGGCCTGCACGCAGCCGTCGGCCACACCGGCCACGACCTGCTCAAGCAGGGCCGGGTCGTTCTTGCCGCAAGCGATGTAGTCAAGGAAGAACAGCGGCTCGGCACCCTGGGCGGCGATGTCGTTGACGCACATGGCCACGCAGTCGATGCCGATGGTGTCGTGCTTGTTGGCCAGCTTGGCGACCATGAGCTTGGTGCCTACGCCGTCGGTGCCGGAGATGAGGACCGGCTCCTTGTAGCCCAGGGAGGCTAGGTCGAACAGGCCGCCGAAGCCACCGATGCCGCCGACCACGCCGGGACGGTTCGTGCGGGCCACGTGCGACTTGATGCGCTTGACGACTTCGTACCCGGCTTCGACGCTCACGCCGGCGTTCTCATATGCTTTTGGCATTTGGTGGGGCCTTTCTGTTCTATTTTCAAGCTCCCTTGCCGGGGAGCCACCTGCAAAAAGCGGATTTTCGTTTGTACTAAGCTCCCCTTGTCAGGGGAGCTGTCAGCGAAGCTGACTGAGGGGTAGTCGTAAAGACCAATGACTGAGGTGTAGTCGAAGGACCGGCCGAACCTACTGCACGTCCGGCTGCACGGTGTTGTACTCGTTGCCGATGTACTTGCTCTTGTACAGCGCGAATTCAGGCAGACGCACACGGTCCTCGGGCGTGAGGGACTTCAGGAAGTCGGCCTCGTAGTCGTCGAGCGCAGTGGGGTAGTCGCCGTTGAAGTAGGCGACGCACAGGCCACCGTATGGGGCGTCGGCGTTCAGTCCGATGGATTCGACCAGACCGTCGAGCGAAAGGTAGGCCAAGGAATCCGCGCCGATGTATTCGCGGATTTCCTCCACGCTCATCTTGGCTGCGATGAGTTCCTTGGTGGTGGAGATGTCGATGCCGTAGAAGCACGGGTACTTGAGCGGCGGCGAGCTGATGCGCATGTGC
>JAIJJM010000897.1 GCA_022728415.1 Collinsella sp.
TCGTGCCGCCAAGACCGTCAATGAGAAGACGCGTCTGGGCATCCCGTTGATTATCGGAGATGACTGCATCCATGGATACTCCTTCTGGCCGGGCGCCACGATCTTCCCCTCCCAGCTCGGCATGGCCGTCAGCTGGGACGCCGCCAAAGTCGAAGCCGCTGGCCGCGCCACCGCCGAAGAGGTCTCCTGCACCGGCGTGCACTGGACGTTCTCCCCGGTGCTGTGCATCGCCCGCGACACCCGTTGGGGCCGCGTGGACGAGACCTTTGGCGAGGACCCGATGCTGATCGGCGAACTCGCCTCCGCCATGGTCAAGGGCTACCAGGGCGGCGCCAAGGCCGGCGAGGCCCTGCCGAAGAACGCGATCCTGGCCTGCGCCAAGCATTTCGCCGGTTACTCCGAGACCCAGGGCGGCCGTGACGCCTCCGAAGCCGACCTCTCCCACCGCAAGCTCGAATCCTGGTTCCTGCCGCCGTTCGAACGCGTGGCCAAGGAAGGCTGCGGCACGTTCATGCTCGGCTACGAGTCCATCGAAGGCGTGCCGGTCACGTTCAACAAATGGCTGCTGACCGACAAGCTGCGCGGCGCATGGCAATACAATGGCACGCTGATCACCGACTGGGACAACGTCGGCCGCTCGGTATGGGAACAGCATGTCAAGCCCGATTACGTGCACGCCGCAGCCGATGCGGTCAAGGCCGGCAACGACCTGGTCATGACCACCCCACAGTTCTATGAGGGAGCCATCGAAGCCGTAAAAACCGGTCTGCTCGACGAATCCCTGATTGACGATGCGGTAGCCCGCATCCTGGCCCTGAAATTCCGCCTCGGCCTGTTCGAAGACCCGCGCCTGCCGGATGCCGAACGCATCAAGGCGGTCATCGGCTCCGCCGAACACCAGCAGACCAACCTGGAACTCGCCCGCGAATCCGTCGCCCTGCTGCGCAACGACGGCGCCCTGCCGTTCGCCGCAAACAAGGCCAAGCGCATCGCTGTGATAGGCCCGCTTGCCGACGACGCCCAGAACCAGCTCGGCGACTGGACCGGCAACTCCGGTCAGGTCTCTTGGATGCCGGATGGCCAGCCTCGAGGCATGATTACCACCGTGCTCGACGGCCTGACCCAGCTCACCGCCGACGATTGCGAAGTGG
>JAIJJM010000898.1 GCA_022728415.1 Collinsella sp.
TGACAGAAGCGGATGCGCGGCTGGACTACCACCTGTTTTATGAGTACGACGCTGCGGACCGGATCATCCGCTGGTCCGATAACGACCAGACGTGGAGCCGTTTCACCTACGATGAACAGGGCCGGTGCGTGACCGTCACCGGGGCGGAGGGCTATTACAACGCCACGCTGGACTATGGTGACGGCTGCACCACCCTGACGGACGGCAAGGGCACTCACCGTTATTACTATGATCCTGACGGCAATATTCTGCGGGAAGCAGCGCCGGACGGCAGCACCACCACGTATGAATGGGATGAATTCCATCACCTGCTGGCCCGCCACTCCCCTGCCGGGCGGGTGGAGAAGTTTGAATACAACGCCGCACTCGGTCAGTTAAGCCGTTACACGGCGGCAGACGGCGCGGAGTGGCTGTACCGCTATGATGAGCGCAGCCTGCTCAGCAACATCACCGACCCAGCCGGGCAGACGTGGACACAGCAGTGTGATGAACGCGGCCTGCCGGTAAGTCTGGTGTCGCCACAGGGCGAAGAGACCCGGCTGGCATACACCGCTCAGGGGCTGCTGTCGGGGATATTCCGCCAGGATGAACGGCGTCTGGGCATAGAGTACGACCACCACAACCGGCCGGAAACACTCACCGACGTGATGGGCCGTGAACACCACACCGAATACAGCGGTCACGACCTGCCGGTGAAGATGCGCGGCCCCGGCGGTCAGTCAGTGCGGTTACAGTGGCAGCAGCACCATAAACTGAGCGGCATTGAACGTGCTGGAACCGGCGCGGAAGGATTTCGCTATGACCGCCACGGCAACCTGCTGGCGTACACGGACGGCAATGGTGTTGTCTGGACAATGGAGTACGGCCCGTTCGATTTGCCGGTGGCGCGAACGGACGGTGAAGGCCACCGCTGGCAGTACCGCTACGATAAAGACACGCTGCAACTGACAGAAGTCATCAATCCGCAGGGCGAGTCATACCGTTATATTCTGGACAACTGTGGACGGGTGACGGAAGAGCGTGACTGGGGCGGCGTGGTCTGGCGTTACCGCTATGACGCCGATGGCCTCTGTACCGCCAGGGTCAACGGCCTGGAGGAAACCATCCTCTACAGCCGGGACGCCGCAGGCCGCCTGGCAGAAGTCATCAC
>JAIJJM010000899.1 GCA_022728415.1 Collinsella sp.
GTTAAAACTGACATTGTTCCTTTATCTTTGATAATCGTCTTGTTTGCAGAATGAGATACTTCTAAATGGCCTCCGTTTTCCAGCAACACATTGTCAGCCACTTTATTGTGGATGGAGAATGCCCCTTCACTATTCGTACCGCTCACCGTCAAATCGTAAGTCGTTACTTTTAAAGCGGCTCCATCATGCTGAGTAATATTAGTTGCCGTACCACCTCTAACATCAAGCACGCCGCCGGAATAAACTTCAATAACATCCGAGGAGCTCGTGTTATCAACAATTTGCGTACCACCAGAATAGATCTGCGTATTTTTTGCCGTTGACTTACTATTCAGATACTGAGTTCCGCCTTCAATCGTCGTGTCCAGCGCACGGCTCTCATATACTCTTTGCTCACCGCCATTTTTAATGGTGGTTGTTTCTACTGTGCTCTGTTCAACATACTGTCGCCCACCATTTATGGTTGTGTTCGTCGCCAGACTTCCTTGCGTGATGTCCTGATAACCGGACTTATTTATCGTTGTACCATCAACATGCCCCTGAGTTGTTACTCGTTGGCTGCCACCATCAATGATTGTTCCATTCGCAGTCCCCCCCTCTACGAGTGAACTTCCGGCCTTAATCATCGTGCCATTGCTGGTACCGCCTTTATAAACATATTGATTGCCACTTTCGATTATCGTGCCAGTAGAAATTCCTCCGTACTCAATTGACTGTCTGCCTCCATTAATGGTTGTATTATTAGCTTGCCCGTTAATATCGGCATGGATGGATACTAGTTGCTCGCCACCAGTTTCAATAATACTACTATTAGATATCCCACCATGGACCTCCTGCCGGCCATGGTTGATAATATGAGTGTTATTTGTTGTACCTCGTTCATCTACTTTTTGGACACCATCTACAGTCTCATCGTTTACCACACCAATAACATTAGAAGTAAAGGCCGCCATCCCGGGCTGGGCATATATTAAGGCAGATATCAATAAGGAAAGTACTGAGCGGCGAAAATAATAGGGACTGGTCCTGTTCATAAATTTCATCCTCTGAAAAGTGAATACTGAGTAGCGTTTAAGCGACCTTAGCTTTGCTGCAACATCAGCCCACAGGCACCAGACCAGGGGATTCATCCTGAAGAGACAGCGCA
>JAIJJM010000900.1 GCA_022728415.1 Collinsella sp.
CCCATCCGTCTACCCGGAGGACCACCTCGACGCGGTCGCCGAGGAACTCAACGACCGGCCACGCAAACCCCCGGCTCCATGAAACCAAGCGAGAAGATCATCGAACTGCTCGACGCCGCGTGACAACCCCAACAACCGACAACGCGGCCATGGAAGACCGCTCACACCTCAGGCGTTACAACCACCACTAGAATCCACCTGCGGTATCACCCGACCAGGTCATCCAGTTGTAAATTTTCGAATATTTCGTTTATGATAGTGTTTCCAAATACGCATAGGACTATGAAAGGACGGGATCATGGGCACAAACAGTATCTCCGAAAGCTCTGTAACCTATCTGCCAAATGCGGCAGACCGCCGGCAACTCATGGATATCAAAGAGTCCCTGTCTGCCCTTCAAGAAGAAATGCAACAGCTACTCGACAAACAGTTTGATGCTATGTCTTCCCAAGAAGATTTCCCCGTAGCGATGCTGAAAATACCCGGCTCCCCCGACCGCCCGCTCACCACCGAACTCGCAGATGTGCTATTAAAGGTCGCAGACCAGCTTTCCCGAGGGAAGGCAGTGTTCGTTGCACCGTATGACACCACTCTCACCACACAGGACGCCGCCGATTATCTTGGCGTCTCACGCCCCACGCTGGTAAAACTGCTGGAACAAGGCGACATTCCGTTCACCCGCATAGGCCGTCACAGGCGAGTAACGCTGTCTGATTTGCAGCATTATGCCGCTGCACGGCACGAGAAAAACATACGAATCTTTGACGACGTGGCCAGGGACGAGAATCCTTGTGCAACACTTGACAATCCGCTTGTTTCACAGCACACATAAATTGGCGATAGTGGAGCGTACGGCATGAGTTTTCCCGTTTTCTTTGACACCTGCACACTCTTCGGCGAACTCGTCAACGATTTGATCCTCCGCCTCGCCGAGGAACACCTCTATGCCCCATACTGGTCACAACAGATACTCGATGAGCTGAGGAGAAACCTCCAATTACGCATAGGAGAAGAGCGTTCGGCGCAACGTGTCAATGCGATGACTGCCGCATTCCCAGAGGCTCTAGTCACTGGTTACGAAAGCCTCATCAAAAACATGACATGCGACGAAAAAGACCAGCACGTACTTGCAGCAGCAGATTATT
>JAIJJM010000901.1 GCA_022728415.1 Collinsella sp.
ACCATTCGCGTGGTCGATCAGGGCATCGGCATCCCCGCCAAATCACTGGACCGCATTTTCGAGCGGTTCTACCGGGTCGATCCGGCCCGTTCGCGCGAGACCGGCGGTTCGGGACTCGGCTTGGCCATCACCAAGCACTGCGTGCAGGAGAACGGCGGTCGGATTTCGGTCTGGTCGCGTACGGGGGAGGGGTCGACGTTCACCATCGAGCTGCCGGCCGCCCCGGATGAGGATGACGACGAGGCCCGGCCGGACGAGTCGACACAAGCGTAGGGCCTTGGTTGGTGCCCGATATGGTGCCATTCCATTGCCGCACAATCACACAGTGGGCGAGGTGCGCACACCGTGCGTAGCACAATTACGCAATTACGTACTTTCAGGAAACAGCAGGCTAACGGAGAACAAATGGTTACGATAGTATCGGAAAACTTTGCGCCTATGCGCACGGGAACATACCCAAGAAAGGCTACTATGGCACGCATTCTTATCGTCGAAGACGAGGAATCCTATCGCGAGCCGCTGGTATACCAGCTCACACGCGAGGGGTACGACGTGTCCGCCGCCGCCACTGGCGAGGAAGGTCTGGAACTGTTCACCAAGGGTGGCATCGATTTGGTGCTGCTTGATTTGATGCTGCCGGGCATTGACGGCACTGCACTGTGCCGTCGCATTCGTGAGCAGAGCCGTGTGCCGATTATTATGCTCACCGCCAAGAGCGCCGAAATCGATAAGGTCGTTGGCCTTGAGATTGGTGCGGACGATTATGTGACCAAGCCGTACTCTTTCCGTGAGCTGCTGGCCCGCATCCGTGCCGTGATGCGTCGCAATCAGGCCACGGCCCAGGCTTCCGGCACTGTGGATGACGATATTCCGCTGGTGTGCGGCGATATCGCCATGCAGGTAGGCCAGCATCAGGTCACCGTACGCGGCGAAACCGTGTTCTTCCCGCTCAAGGAATTCGAACTGCTCGAATACCTGATGCAGAACAAGGGCCGTGTGATGACGCGTCACCAGCTGATCGACCGCATCTGGGGTTCGGATTATGTGGGCGACACCAAGACGCTCGACGTGCATGTCAAGCGCGTGCGCTCCAAGATCGAGGAAGATCCGGCGCACCCCAAGTATCTGACTACCGTGCGCGG
>JAIJJM010000902.1 GCA_022728415.1 Collinsella sp.
AGCGTCGTAACTTCATAACCAACACCTCGCCAACCGCCCGAACACGGCAGGCGGGTGGCAAGGAAAAATCCTCGCGACCTAGCACAACCAAGGAGAAAGACCCATGGCCGAGAACAACAAGAAGTACCGTTTTGAGACCCTGCAGCTGCATGTGGGCCAGGAGCAGGCCGACCCGGCCACCGACTCCCGTGCAGTCCCGATCTACGCCACCACCAGCTACGTCTTCCACAACTTCGACCACGCCGAGGCTCGCTTCGGTCTCGCTGACCCGGGCAACATCTACGGCCGTTTGACCAACACCACCCAGGGTGTCTTCGAGGACCGCATCGCCGCCCTTGAAGGTGGTACCGCTGGTCTGGCCGTCGCTTCCGGTGCCGCTGCCGTTGAATACGCTGTGCGTAATATTACCCAGTCCGGTGACCACATCGTCGCCGCCAAGAACATCTACGGTGGAACCTTCAACCTGCTGCGCCACACCCTGCCGCGTGACGGCATCACCACCACCTTCGTTTCCGCCGAGAACCCGCAGGAGTTCGAGGACGCCATCCAGGAGAACACCAAGCTCGTCTACTTCGAGACCTTCGGCAACCCGAACGCCGACCTGCCGGACTTCGAGGCCATCTCCGAAATCGCCCACAAGCATCACCTGCCGGTGATCGTGGACAACACCTTCGCCACTCCGTACCTGTTCCGCCCGCTGGAGCACGGCGCCGACGTGGTGGTCGAGTCCGCCACCAAGTTCATCGGCGGCCACGGCACCACCCTCGGCGGTGTGATCGTCGAAGGCGGCAAGTTCAACTGGGCCGAGGTGCCGGGCAAGTTCCCGACCCTGACCGAGCCGGACCCCTCCTACCACGGCCTGAACTTCTACGAAGCTCTCGGCGGTGCCGCCTTCGTGACCCGCGTCCGCGCCATTCTGCTGCGCGACACCGGCGCCACCCTGTCTCCATTCGCCGCCTTCCTGCTGCTGCAGGGCACCGAAACCCTGTCCCTGCGCGTCGAGCGCCACGTCCAGAACGCGCTGAAGGTCGTCGAGTACCTGCAGACCGTGCCGGAAGTCGAGTCCGTCTCCCACCCGTCCATCCCGGGCCGTCCGGATCACGACCTGTACGAGAAGTACTTCCCGAACGGAGCAGGCTCCA
>JAIJJM010000903.1 GCA_022728415.1 Collinsella sp.
TGGCCCGCAATGGCCGATGTTTCGGAGTCAGTCGTCGTTGGGCAAAAAATTGACAATATAAGTCTGGATGAATTCGCAAAGGCATTAAAAAGTGTTTTGTCGAGAATATGAGGCAGTACTTATGCATAGTAGTGCCGATCTGTTATGAACGGTGGTGTCATCAATACTCTGTGGCTGGTCAATCATTACAGAAAGCCAGCCTTTGGATCAAAGCTGTACTCACCGGATACGATCATAGTCACATCGAACGCGATTCTGGCGGAACCAAAACATTGTAATGTATTTCACCATCATAAATAAGGCAATCTAAACTTTAACTCCCGTTAACTGCCATACATTATTATGAGTGGCGCTGATGTAATTTGTAATAGTGAAATATGAATTAATGTTGTTTGTACGTCCTAACATATCTTCCTTCTTGATGTAATTAGCTAAACATTAACGTGATTTGACTACATAGCAACAATGGTAGCTATCAAAAATAGCTCATGTACTTCGTTTCCTGCTGGCATGGAACAGGTGGTTATATCGTGTGTGAAAGCTTTTATAAAAAGTAAGGAGGCTCGACTATCTTTAAACTAACAGGGGGTATGGGAAAATGCAGGTATATTAATGGAGCGTTTGACAGCAAACGAATATAAAAGCAGAGCGCCCCGAATGGAGCACTCTGTAAGAAAATATAGCGAAAAATTAGATGTTTTTATAGCATGCTACATGAAAATATTCAGATGTTTGAACAGAGCCATGCGCCCCGTTTTCCAGGGAAACAATGTATTGTCGGCCTCCACCTGCGGTATTAGAAGACCAATATATTTCTGAATAAAAATCAGCGTCCATATAATGCCCCATATCTCCCCACTCACCGAACAGTGACCCTATTTCGCGTCGGTTTTCTCCACTGCTTAAAAGATTCACGCCAGGAATAGCGTAACCGTTGCCGATCTCGTTATTACAATAATTTTCAGCACGACTTAATGGTAAGATAATATTATTGTTATCTTTCCACCAGCCTTTCACCCGTACTTGCGTTTGGTAAATAGCGCCACCGGATCTTGGGGTCGCTGTGATTATTACAGTATTGCTATCACCGTCATTTTTGAATGTCACTTTACCAGTAGCATCAACGCCTACCCAGGAGGC
>JAIJJM010000904.1 GCA_022728415.1 Collinsella sp.
CGCCGACCGCCTCATCGGCAACCGCCTGGTGCTCGCCGGGCCCATCCGCACGCTCGAGGCGCTGGCCGCCCAAGTGGTGAAGCCCAACTTCTGGGTGATCAGCCTAGCGTCCACGGCGCGCATCGCCGTCGGCTTTCTCATGAGCTTCACGGCGGGCGTGCTGCTGGCGCTCGTGGCGTACCGCGTGCGCATCGTGCGCGACTTCGTGGACCCCATTATCTCGCTGCTGCGGACGCTGCCCATCGTGAGCTTTATCATCATGCTGCTCATCTGGGTGGGGCCGCAGAACCTCACCATGTTCCTGGCGTTCTTCATCGTGCTGCCGCTCATCTACACCAACGTGCTCTCGGGCTTTGAGAGCGTGGATCCCCAGATGCTCGAGATGGCGCGGGTGTTCCGCCTCTCGCCGTGGCGCACGTTCATGTACGTGTACCGGCCCGCGGTGATGCCGTTTCTGGCTTCGAGCTGCAAGATCAGCCTGGGCATGAGCTGGAAGAGCGGCATCATGGCCGAGGTGCTCGCCATGCCCGATCCGTCGATCGGCAAGCAGATGAACACGGCGCGCACCTTCTTGAACACGCCTGACCTCTTCGCCTGGACCGTGGTGGTGATGATTCTCTCGCTCGCGTTCGAGAAGCTGTTCATGCAGCTGGTGAAGCTTGCGGCGCGGCCGTGGGGCGGACCGTTGGGACGCGTCGGCACCGCGAAGGGCGGTGAGTGACGTGGAGTCGGTGGAAGACGTTCGCATCGAGGGGCTCCGTAAGAGCTTCGGCGACCTGGACGTACTGCACGGCGTGACCTTCACCCTAAGCGCGGGTGGCGTCTACTGCCTCATGGCGCCCTCGGGCAGCGGTAAGACAACGCTCTTTAAGGTGCTGCTGGGGCTCGACGCGGCGGATGCCGGCGTCGTGACGGGTATCGCGCCCGGGCAGATCGCGGCGATGTTTCAGGAGGAGCGCCTCTGCGAGGCGTTGACGCCCGTGGAGAACGTGCTGCTCGTGTGCCCGCGCGGGACGCGTCGGGCGCGGGTGCGTTCGCTGCTCTCGCGGATCCTGCCCAAGGACTCGCTCGACCGGCCCGTCTCGCAGCTCTCGGGTGGCATGCGGCGACGCGTGTCGCTCGCCCGCGCGGTGGCGTAT
>JAIJJM010000905.1 GCA_022728415.1 Collinsella sp.
TCGTGTCAGATGCACCAGTATTTTGTTGTGAACCTGAGTACGTGCCGTTTTTACGTGCGAAGTATTCCTCTTTTGTGATTTCCGTAGCTCCCAGGGCCAGTGCTTTTTCCAGACCAGAAAGTTTGTTTGCGCGACCGTATTTTTCGCCGTCCTTATCGGTGAAAAGGAAGTAGAACGGTCCCTCACGCTCTACAGATGGTTCGTCTTCCACTTCGCATTCGGTTTTTTCGTTGTCCGGCATTGCCGTTTCCACTGCATCAGTTTCTGGTACTGGTGACGGGAGAGTACCAGCTGTGCCCTGATTTGTTCCTTCGTCATCTTCAAACACGCCCTTGGTAGTCAGGTATTCAGTGATGTATTTGTTCAGTGCTACGGGATCTTTGTGAATGTCGATCGGACGCTCACGGACAAGGCCAAAAATAGTCTGACGGTCGTAGCGAACGGCATCGGGTTGTTTGCGCATTGATGCGGAAATGCGCTTCCAGTCTTCGCGATCTTTGTCGATAACTTCATTTTTTGCCCAGCGATGGATGCTGCCGTCAATGTTTCCGGTATCAATATCGCCAGGCCAGAGAGCGTAGGCCAGTTCTTCATCCAGCGTTTTCCATGTCTGCTTGTATTCGCGACAAATGGCGGCAGTGACTGGGTTGATTTTTCCTGCTGAGTTTTCAGTGTTCTGTTGATTGACTCTGGCGCTGGCGAGATCAACAACAGACGTGTATTTTCCAGTCTCTTTGCGCTCTGCGTCCTGCCGTTTTTTCCAGTTACGTAATTCAGCCTGAATTTCGGGCCATTTGGCACCCGGATTACATTTGTGTTTAACCCATCCGATAGCGAACAGTTTGCGTTCCGGATACATAGCGTTAATTTCAGGCGTTTTCATCAGTGCTTCAACGATATGCCCGTCAAAGGTAGCAACGTCTTCCTGCAGTAATTCCTGCGCGTCAATCGCCATATCAACGGTGATGTTTTCACATGTACCGAACTTAACCAGGACCGCGTTCTGTACTTCAAGGGACAGCTTGTCAAAATTGACGTTCATCGGATCGGATTCTGGTTCGACCGGAATAAAGGAAGCGGATTCCTCATCCCAGCGGTTTTCCTGCATATATTCAGCATCCCAGGAATCGAGGGCAGGG
>JAIJJM010000906.1 GCA_022728415.1 Collinsella sp.
TCCGAACCGGCCAGACGGAGGTCGCTGTCTTCACAGCTTACGAACCTGAGGAGTAAGAGACCTGGCGGGGGAGAAATCCCTCGCCACCTCTGATGTGTCAGGCATCCTCAACGCACCCGCACTTAACCCGGTTCGGCGGGTTTTGTTTTTTTCTGGCATTCTGGTTTACAATTCGCACGTCAGCCTGAACACCTGACACCTGCTGCGCCAGCAGAGAAAACAGATGGCGCACAAAACCAAATTTCACAATTCTGATACCGACCTTGCCATCCGGCATGGGCGGCGTTCACACGCATTTAAAACCGACTGGTACCAACACCCACCATGTACTGAAGAACAGGCCGAATGGCTAATTCATAACTACCGCAGACGCGGATACGAGATTAAGAAAGCCCTCAGCCTCGATTATCGTCACTGGATAATCTCCGTCAGGCTTCCTTACTCTGAACGCCCACCGCGTCCGTCCCGCACATTCCAGCAACGCATCTGGAGGTAACGTGCGGGTATTACTTCGACCTGTTCTGGTACCGGAACTCGGGCTGGTGATCGTTAAGCCGGGCCGTGAATCCATGCCGGTATTCCACAATACCCGGGTACTGGTGGAGCCGGAACCGAAAAGCATGCGTAATCTGCCGTCCGGGGTCGTTCCTGCCGTTCGCCAGCCGCTGGCGGAGGATAAATCATTACTGCCATTTTTCAGCGACGAACGAGTGATTCGTGCTGCTGGTGGCGCTGGCGCATTGTCTGACTGGTTACTGCGCCATGTTAAATCCTGCCAGTGGCCACACGGCGATTATCACCACAGTGAAACCGTCATTCACCGTTATGGTACCGGCGCAATGGTGTTGTGCTGGCACTGCGACAACCAGCTGCGCGACCAGACCTCCGAATCACTCGGGCAACTTGCTCACCAAAACCTGTTTGCATGGATGATTGACGTCATACGCCATGCAATGAATGGCTCGCAGGAACGGGAATTATCGCTGGCTGAATTATCCTGGTGGGCGGTCCGCAATCAGGTGGCGGACGCGCTACCGGAGCACATATTTTGTATCAAAAGCCGGGGAGCGTTATCGCCGGGCAGTGGCGCTTATTGTTCGCCAGCAGCGGCTGAAATTAAGCCTGTCCGGAAGGTTG
>JAIJJM010000907.1 GCA_022728415.1 Collinsella sp.
ATGATGCCGTTGCAGTGATCGACTTCGTGTTGGATGATCTGCGCGGTCCAGCCGGTGAAGGTGGCGTGGCGGGCGCGGAACCGACGGTCCTCGTAGTTGACCTCGATACGGCGGCAGCGCAGTGTGCGGCGTTCACCGGTCAGCGACAAACAGCCTTCCTGGGTGTCGAAGGCACCATCCGAAGCGGTGATCACGGGGTTGAGCATCACCGTGATACGGCCACCGAGATCTTCGTCCACGAAGACGATGATGCGCTTGCTCACGCCGATCATGTTGGCGGCCATGCCCACGCACCGTGAACGGTTGGCCTCCAACGTATCCACGAGGTCCTGAATAGTTGCCTCGTCGCCGGGCCCAGCCGCTTCAGACGGTGTGCGCAAAAACGACCGCGAAGTCATAATAGGGCGTTGCATATTGGAATCACGCTTCTTCGTGCCAGTGGATGTTGGTGATAAGCGGCAGGGAGATGCCGGTACCGAGCGACATGACCAGTCGGGCGGCGAGCAGCATCGGGAAGTTGACCGCGAGCGCGCCCAGTAATGTGCCGGCGGCGAAAATCACGATGGCCATGATGAACAGTGTTTTGGTGGCGAATTTGCGCACCATGAACGGCGAGCTCGGAATCGACACCGACAGCAAGAGCAGATAACCGGTGACAAGCCACTGCACCACCGAGGCGCCGATGGAGAACTCCTCCATCGGCGTGGAGTAGGCGATGTTCAGTGACGTTTCCGATAGGATGCCGAGGAAAGTCAGGATCGCGAGCGAGACGACCGCGATGACGAGTTTGTTGGAGACCGGTTGCTTGCCGCCGTTAGGCAGCTGTGTTGCGGAATGAGTCACGATCTTGTTCTCTCCTCCATTCATTCAGATATTCTGACTACGACGTTGGAAGTCTTCCTGCATGAGTCGCAGAGCCTCGGTCAAGGTGCGTACCGTGGTTTCACACTGGTCCGAGGTCAATCCGCCCAGCAGTTGGCTCAAATGCGCGTGATATTCCTCCACATAGATGCGGCGGATATCCAAGCCGCGTTCGGTGAGCGTGAGCGTCACTGCACGCCGATCGGCGGCATCGGCGTGTTTGACGACGAGTCCGAGGTCGGCCATTTCGCCGACGAGCTTGGTGATGCTCGGCGT
>JAIJJM010000058.1 GCA_022728415.1 Collinsella sp.
CGCTGGATCCAGAACGACCCCGACACCATCGATATCCCGGCTCTTTCGCTCACACGCGACACGCTGCGCGTCGAGGACATGCGCGGCGGCAAGCTGCTGCTGTTCACGAGCCCGTGGAACGTGGACTGGGCTACCGACCACAACCCCGACCTTATCCTGTCGGAGTTTGGCAACGTAGCCTTTTAACGCATCGGCGCGGTGGCCCTGTGGGGTTGCCGCGCCGCTTGCTTGCCTGATGCCGTGTGAGCGGCTATCATACCCACCGTCGTCTCAAGACCGGGGCGTCCGAGCAGTTCGGGTCCGATATCCTGCTCGTTAAACCTAAAACCAAAGGAGTACATAATGATCAAGAAGGTCATGGAGGACTACAAGGTCCTGTTGCGGAGCATTCCCGCGGCAACGGTTTCGCTGTTTTTCGTGAGCGTCATCATGATGAACCTGCTGGCCAACAAAGAGCTGATCAGCCTGCCGTATCTGGCGCTCGACTGTGGCTTTGTGGTGAGCTGGGTTTCGTTTTTGTGCCAGGACATGATCTGCAAGCGCTTTGGCGCCAGGGCATCCATCAAAATCTCTATCCTCGCGTTGCTGGTCAACCTGGCCGTGAGCCTGTGCTTTTGGGTATGCTCGCTCACGCCCGGCATGTGGGGTGCCTACTACGATACCGGCATGATCGAGGTCAACACTGCCCTTAACGCCACCATCGGTGGCACCTGGTACGTGGTGCTTGGCTCGTCGCTTGCCATGCTCGTTTCTGCCGTGGTTAACTCCACGCTCAACCAGTCGCTCGGCCGTATGGTCAAAAAGAATAATTTTGCGAGCTTTGCCTTCCGCTCCTATGTGTCCACGGGCGTTGGCCAGTTCATCGACAACCTGGTCTTTGCCATCGTGGTGAGCCACACGTTCTTTGGCTGGACCTGGGTGCAGGTCCTTATGTGCTCGCTGACGGGTGCCATCGCCGAGCTGCTGTGCGAGGTCTTCCTGAGCCCCGTGGGCTACAAGGTCGTGCGCAGCTGGGAGCGCGATAATGTAGGCTCCGAATACCTTGAGCGCCACGCAACCGCCTAAGGAGCAAGTATGCGGGTTTTGATCACGGGTGCTTCGGGCGGTATCGGAGCCGCATGCGTGCGGCGCTTTTTGGACGAGGGCCACGAGGTCGTGGGCTTTGACCTGCTGCCGGCGGCAGTCGAACATGAGCGCTACCGCCATCTGATCGTCGATGTCCGCGAGCTGGACGCGTTTCCAGGCGACCTTGAGCCCCAGGTGATCGTGAACGTTGCCGGTACACAGGATTCGGCCGACGACATCGCGGCCAACCTGTGTGGAACCATCAACGTGACCGAGCGCTACGCCTTTGTGGGTGAGGGGCTTGCCGCCAAGCCGGCGCCGGCTATCAAATCCGTGGTCAATGTGGGGTCGGCGAGCGGGCATACGGGATCGGAGTTTCCCGCCTATGCCGCCAGCAAGGGCGGCGTTATCGCCTACACCAAGAACCTTGCAAACCGCTTGGCGCCGCAGGCCATCGCCAACAGTGTGGACCCGGGCGGCGTTATCACGCCGCTCAACCGTTGCGTGATGGAAGACGAGCACCTGTGGAACCAGATTATGGAGCTCACGCCGCTTAAACGCTGGGCCACCGCCCAAGAGATCGCCGAATGGATCTACTTTGTGGGCGTGACCAACCGGTTCATGACCGGGCAGAGTCTGTTGATCGATGGTGGCGAGGCCGGCCGCACACAATTTATTTGGCCCGAGTAGAAAACGCGCCCGATGGAAAGCCGTCGGGCGCGTTTTTGATGTATCGATTTTTAACCGAGGCAAGTCCAGTTGACAGGGATCGAGCCGTGCTGTTCGAGTAGCCGATTGGCAGCAGAAAAGGGGCGCGACCCCATAAAGGCGGGGAGTTCTGCCGTGGCACGGTTGGCCGAAAGCGGCGAGGGGTGCGTGGAAGCCAGGCAGAACTTTCCGGTCGCCTTGCCTGCGCCGGTCGCGGCGAGCTTGCCTTCGACCATCTGCTGGGCAAAGCGGCCCCATGCCAAAAAGACGACCGGCTGGGGCAGCTGGCAGCAGCGTTCGATAACGTAGTCGGTGAGCGTGCTCCAGCCCAGTTTGGCGTGCGAGTTGGCGGCATGCTCGCGCACGGTGAGCGTAGTGTTGAGAAGCAGGACGCCCTGTTGTGCCCATGGGGTTAGGTCTCCCGTGGCGGGAATGGGGCAGTCCAGATCGGCATTGAGTTCCTTGTAGATGTTGCGCAGGCTCGGCGGCAACTTGGCTTGCGTCGCGGGCACCGAGAACGACAGCCCCATGGCCTGGTTCGGTCCGTGATAGGGATCTTGACCCAAGATGACAACTTTGACCTGGTCGGCCGGCGTGTAGGCGAGGGCATTGAGGATGTCGTCTTGTGCCGGGTAGATGGTCTGTTCGGCACGCAAAAGGGCGATGCGCCCGAGCAGCTGGTTCGTAGTGTCACGTACCGGCTGCGGTGCATCGCCCAACCAAGTTGCTATGTTGCGGTCGCGGGTTGCGGCGTCCATGGGGCTCCTTTACGTCAGATGCTCTGTTTGCATCTATTGTAAAGACTTTCGTCGGCCGATATTCGCGTACGCCCCATCGTGCATGCCCCCTCGCGCGACGTGGTGGCGGCCTGGCGCAGCTGGGAGACCATGCCTATCGCCACGAGGCACTTTATCGACCATATGAGCTCGCATATTGTCCATTAATGACTGGCGGGGCGTTGAGTGCGGTGTTTAGCGGGCTGTCGCTTTGGTTTGGGCGGTGCGATAGGTGCGTGCCGGGTGGCAGAGTAGTACCGCCACGACCATAAAGAATGCCGTGGTGCCCAGGCTGATGGGATAGACCATCATGATGTTCGCAAAGGTGCGGAAGTGCGGGAACACGCAGAACACCCAATAGAAACGAATGCCGCAGACGCAGATCATGGTGATGAGGGCGGGCATGAGCGAGATACCAAAGCCGCGCAGGTAGCCGGACATGTTTTCGTAGAACATGCTAAAGGCGTAGGCAGGGAAGATCGAGCACACGCGGATATAACCGATTGAGACGATGTTGGGATCGCTGTTGAACAGCGACAAGATCTCGCGCCCCAGGCCGACAATAACGACAATCGTGGTGAGTGCAACGATACCGCCTTCGGTCAGGCAGACCTTGAGCGTTTTGGTGCACCGGTCGATCTGGCGGGCACCGTGGTTTTGTCCCACAAAGGTGGTGCAGGCCTGGCTAAAGCTGTTGAGCAGGTTGTAGCATACGTACTCCAGGCTCATGGCGGCGCTCGATGCCGCCATGACTTCGGTGCCCAGGCTGTTGATGGCAGACTGGATGATGATGTTGGCGACGGCAAAGACGGCGCTTTGGATACCGGCGGGCAGGCCGATCTTGACGATGCACTTGAGGGCGACGGGGTCTAAGCCTAAGTCGCGTGGGGTGACGCGGACGACGGAGTTGGTCTTGAGCAGGCGGATAAAGAGCGTAGCGGCGCTGACGGTGTAGGCGATGGCGGTGGCGATGGCGACGCCCGCGACGCCCCAGTGGAGTACGGGGACAAAGATGAGGTCCAGGCCAATGTTGAGGACGGTGGACACGGCAAGCGCCTGCAGCGGCATGCGGGTGATGCCGACGGAGCGGAAGATCGCGGCCTCAAAGTTGTAGAGCAAGATCGAGGGCATGCTGAGCAAAAAGACGCGCAGGTAGAGCGAAGCGAGCGGCATGGTTTCGGCGGGAACGTTGAGCGCGGCGAGCATGGGCTCGGCAAAGATCTCGCCCAGTGCGATGACGACAAAACCCACGAGCGCCATTAAAATCGAGGTATGGACGGCGCGTTTGACCATGTTCTGATCGTTGCGGCCGATGGCGTTGGCGATAACCACGTTAGAACCAAGCGACAGGCCGATAAACAGGTTGATCATCAGGCTGGTGAGCGGCACGTTGGAGCCGACGGCGGCCATGGCAAGGGTTCCCTGGTCGCCCGAGAAGTTGCCGATGATAACCGTGGCGATGAGGTTCGACAGCTGCTCCAAGATGCTCGTGGCGGCCACGGGGAAGGCGAACAGGGGAATATTGCGCCACAGCGAGCCGGTGGTCATATCAATGTGCTTAGATGCGGTGTCAGCCATACGCTCTCAATCTCTAACATGCTCTTTCGTGCTCATTTGCGCAGACGATGATACTCCTAATCGCCTAGTCATTGGGGACGTTCTTAAACGACTAGTCATTCAAGAACGTCCCCAATGACTAGGTGGGGAAGGCGTGCGACAATGGTGGGCGTTGTGTTGTTCGCGCTAAGGAGTTGCCATGTTGTTGTGTCCCGTTTGCCATGAGCCGTTGGTGGACGACGAACGCGGTGCTGCATGCGCAGGCGGACATCGGTTTGACCGCGCGCGCGAGGGCTATCTGTATCTACTGCGCTCGTCCAAGAGCGGCGACTCGATGGGAGATCCCAAGTCGCAGGCGCGCAGTCGTCGTGACTTTCTAAACCGTGGCTACTATGCGCCGTTGCGCGATGCAATGGTCGAGCTGGTGCGCGAGCGGGCGGCTGGGCACGCTGCATCTGCGAACGGCCCCATGACCTTGCTCGACATTTGCTGTGGCGAGGGCTATTACACGAGTGCCATGGGTGCAGTGCTGGGCGTGGATGCCTACGGCTTTGACCTGGGCAAAGAAATGGTGCGCCTGGCCGCCAAGCGCGGCGATGCGAGCTACTTCGTGGCCAACATGAAGGACATCCCCGTGGCCGATGGCGCCTTCGATATGGTGACCGAGCTCTTCGCTCCCTTTAACGAGCGTGAGTTTGCCCGCGTGCTGGCGCCAGAGGGCTCGCTCTACACCGTGGTGCCGGGCGCCCGTCATCTGTTTGGGCTCAAGGAGGTACTCTACGACACGCCGTACCTTAACGATGAGAAGCTGCCGAAGACCACCGAGCTCGAGTTGGTCGGAACGCAGCGGGTGTCTGCGAATATTACGCTTCGGACCCAGGCCGACATCGAGGCGGTGTTCCAGATGACGCCGTACTACTACCGCACGCGCCCCGCCGACAAAGAGCGTCTGGCAAATTTGGACGCCCTTCAGACCGACACCGACTTTATCATCGCCGAGTACCGTCACCGCTAACAACCTGCCAAAAAGGGACAGGTTTATTTTGGTAGGTTTTATCTGGGCAAACGTAAAGGGCCGACCGCGTTGCTACGCGATCGGCCCTTTTTAGCTGCTTGATAGCAGAGGTTATGAGAAGTGGGCGCTTACAGGCGGTCCTTGTTCTCGGCCTTAACGGCGTGTGCCTGCTGAACAAAGAACAGGTCGTAGACCACGATGACAAAGGCCCCAATATTGAGGGCGCTGCCGCCCAGCGCAGGAAGGGTAAGCACGGCCTGGGCGAGCGTGGCGGCTGCGGCAACAATACCGAGCTTAAACGCGCCATCTACTTGCGAAGGCTTGTTGGCACCCTTGATGCCCGCAACGCCCGCGGCAAGGTCGACGAGGCCCTTGGCGATAATCACGACCGCGGCGAGCATGGCGTTCGGGCCGAATGTGGAATAATCGAGGTTGTTCGTGGCAATGCCGACGCCGGCGATGACGAGGTCGGAGATGCCTCGAATTAAGTAGATGAGGGCAAGGATTTTGAGTGTCTTGCGCGCGAAGCTCATGGGTAGTCCTTTCGATGCGGGCGCTGCCAGGCTGGCGCGTCCCATATGCTGCACATATCGTGAAGCACATTGTAGTTCAATGTGACAGCGTGTGTGTTGGAAAGCGCTTCTCGCCTGTGCAGGGCAATCTTTCAAAAAAGAAAGCCAGCTGTAAGCCAAATCGATGGCAGCTCATGTGCGGCGCTGAGATGATGGGGCCGTAACAAGGAGCTGGTCTCAAGGAGGAGCCATGATGTACGGAGCCAAGCAAGTGCGTGAGCCGCGATCGTTGGGAAGGCGCATGAGTGATTCTGTGATCGCTGCCGTGTGCACGGGATTGATGGCGGTGCTTTGCATTGGGATGCTGTGGACCATGTCGCATGTGGGACAATAGCGGACGGTTGGGTGCTGGCATAAACGGCGCTCACGTATCCGTTTTGCTTGTTAAGGAGTGTCCATGGGCGTCGTCGATCCCTTTTCTGTTGCTCGGGCCGCAGGGCTTGAGCTGACCGGGAAGTCCGAGGGTCTCACGCTCACCGACGGCACGATGGAGCTGCGTGCCGATTTTGCCCGCATGCTTCCGCGGCTCAAGCAGGGCCGCCTGCAGCAAGAGCTGCTGGTGAAGGCTACGCGTGCAAAAGGCATCGAGCGCCTATGGGCGATTGATGCCACGGCAGGCTTTGGTGAGGATTCGCTGCTGCTGGCGGCCGCGGGCTTTACCGTCGATCTGTATGAACAGGATTGCGTAATCGCGGCGCTCCTCAAGGACGCCTTGGATCGCGCGGCAGATGATCCGGCGCTTGCGGCTGCTGTGGCGCGCATGCGCTTACATGCGGGCGAGGACAGCATTGCCGGCCTTCGCCATACAGCTGAGCTGATCGGGCAGGGCGAGCTCGCGGCTCCCGACGTGGTGTATCTGGACCCCATGTTTCCCGAGCGCACCAAGAGCGCGGCGGTGAAAAAGAAGTTCCAACTCTTGCACCATTTGGAACAGCCGTGTGCCGCTGAGGAGACACTGGTCGAAGCCGCGCTTGCGGTGCGGCCGCGCAAGGTCGTTATCAAGCGTCCGGTGAAGGGGCCACTGCTTGCCGGCGTTAAGCCGAGCTATCAGCTTGCGGGCAAGGCCGTTCGTTACGATGTTTTGGTGCCGCCGCACCCGTAGCTTGCGCACGAAGGCTGGCGTCCTGTCAACGCCGTGCCGATGCGGGTTCTATTTCCAAGGGTGCGACGTCAGATGCCATCCGCCGCAGTATTCGCATTTGTAGCAGGCCAAACCACGCCGCCCGCGGTTTTCGCAGTCGGCCATAACTGCTTCGGCCTCGGCGCGCGTGTCGTAACGGTTTTTGCGCTCGCACGACTTGTAGCGCCAGGCTTCATCGCGCTCGGCGTCCAGGACGTCGCGGCGCTCGTCCTCGCGCGCAAACAGGTCACTCATATCGCCGCCGGTGGCAGCGCCCAAAAACTCGCTTTTGGCTTTTGACCAAGCGGCTCGCTTTTTGCTCCCCATCTGCTTCGCGCCCCTCTCCAAACGCTGGTATCATTGCTCAATCAAAGTGATACCAATAAACGTGAGGCCGCCGCGTGATGATCAGAAAAACCCTCGATACCGACATTCCCGCTGTCATGGCTATCTATGACGCGGCCCGCGCCTTTATGCGCGCGCATGGCAACGCCACGCAGTGGCCCAAGGGCACACCTTCTGCCGAGCAGCTGGCCGCCGATATCGCCGCCGGTGGCAGCTATGTTTGTGAAGTCGACGGCCGCGTGGTGGCGACATTTGCCTTTTTGCCGGGGCCGGACGAGTGCTATGACGTCATTGAGGACGGTCAATGGCGCAGCGACACTCCGTATGCCGTGCTGCACCGTGTGGCGTCGGACGGTACCGCGCATGGCGTCGCGGCGGCGATGTTTGCCTTTGCCAAGGAACGCATCGACCATCTGCGTATCGACACACACCAAGACAACCTGCCTATGCAGGGCACCATCGCCAAGGCCGGGTTTAAGCGCGCCGGCATCGTGCATGTGTCGGACGGCACGCCGCGCGTCGCGTTTGATTGGCTGCGCGAGGCGTAAGCGCCCAGGCGCATGCCAACACTCCATCTAAATGAAAATGGCCCCGAGTGGGGCCATTTTTAGTAAAACGCGTCGTTGTGGGACTCGCATTGTTACCGCCTCAGATGAGACCGGGCGGGCAAAAGGGGAGGTGCCGGCTTTCGCAAGGCGCGAACCTACGAAAATCGCCGCGCGGCAACGCAGGGCGATGAGCTTGGTCGGGGGATAGGGCCCGCTTCGCCCGCCGGCCCGTACATTGTATCATCCAGTGTGGAACGAGGATGCCCGTTGCCGCGTACGATGGGCTTGCAATAAGAGGAGAGCCATGTCGAAGCAAGCGGTCGTTGGAATCTTGGCGCATGTCGATGCCGGCAAGACCACGTTGGCCGAGGCCATGCTGTTTAACGCGGGCCGCATTCGCAAACGCGGCCGCGTGGACGATGGCGATTCGCATCTGGACACTAACACGATCGAGCGCGAGCGTGGCATCACGATTTTCTCGTCGCAGGCCATGTTCGACCACGGTGGTACCCGCGTCATGCTCGTGGATGCACCGGGGCATGTCGATTTTTCTGCCGAGGCGGAGCGCACATTGCGCGCGCTCGACTACGCGATTTTGGTTGTGGGTGCCAACGACGGCGTACAGGGGCACACCGAAACTCTGTGGCGCCTGCTTGCGCGCTATGACATCCCGACGTTCATCTTTATCAACAAAATCGATTTGGAGCATCCCGGTCGCGATGTTTTGCTGGCACAGCTGGGGCAGCGTCTGTCCGAAGGCTGCCTGGATGCCAACGAGCTGCTGACGGGCGGTGCCGTTCAGGAGGATGCTGCTGCGTTGGACGAGGCGGCACTCGACGAGTTTCTCGACGCAGGGGAGCTTTCGACTGCTACGCTTTCGCGGTTGGTCGCGGAGCGAAAGTTGTTTCCCTGCTTTGCGGGGTCGGCGCTCAAGGACCAAGGCGTGGACGAGCTGCTGGATGGCATATGCGCGCTGATGCGCGAGCAGACATGGTACCCGGAGTTTGCCGCGCGCGTCTATCGTGTCAGCCGCGGAGATCGCGGCGAGCGTTTGGCTTGGGTTAAAGTGACCGGCGGCACGCTGCACGCCAAGCAGATGATTGACGGACGTTCCGGTGCCGAGGCATGGGAGCAGAAGGTCGATCAAGTACGCATCTATAACGGCGAGAAGTATGAGCTTGCACAAGAAGTTGCCGCTGGCGGCATCTGCGCCGTGACGGGCCTTGCGCACGTTCGCCCAGGGGACGCCCTGGGCGCGGAGTCCGCGGGCGATGCGCCCGTCATTGTGCCGGTCCTTACCTATACGGTGCTGCCGGGCGAACACGACGTCCATACGTTGTTCAAAGCATTGACTGAGTTGGCGGACGAAGATCCCATGCTCGGCGTAAGCTGGAATACTCATCTGGAGCAGATTCATTTGCAGCTGATGGGCGCCGTGCAACTCGAGGTCGTGCAGCGGGTGTTGGCTGATCGCTTTGATCTTACGGTTGGGTTTGAGCCCGGCGGCATTCTCTATAAGGAGACGATCTCGCAGCCGGTCGAGGGCGTGGGTCACTTTGAGCCGCTGCGCCACTATGC
>JAIJJM010000908.1 GCA_022728415.1 Collinsella sp.
GTGTTTGTACAACGGGTCAGTACTCACGGCGTTGTAGCCCATCGCGTCGAGGTTACGCATCTCGTAACGTTTACCGTTGCGTTGCAGGTCGCCGGCTTTATCTCCGAGGCCATAAAAGCGTTCATCTTTACGACGGCTCTGATAGTGCGCCACGCCGTCGCCGTGGGCATTCAGCAGATAAGCGCTGGTCGGGCGGTCATTCACCAACGGCAGCCATTCGCCTTCGTTGTTACGATAGTGCCACTCCAGCCACAGCGGCTGGTGAACGGTGGCACGCAGTGACTCGGTGGCGATAACCACGGTGTCGTCGTGCTGGATCAATGTCCACGCGGGCAGGCTAAAGCCGCTGAGATCTTCGCGGCTGCGCCCTTCCCATGGCACATCCTGCGCCGGAGCAATGCTCCAGGTGCGATCCAGCGCCAGCTCGCCTTTGCGTTTTAACAGCACGCGGAACAGATTTTCTTCCAGCACGTACAGGCACAGGATATGCTGGCCATCGACCAGCAGTTCAACGTGGTGGGCAGACTGTTTGTGCAGGGTCCAGTTTTTCAGCGTTTTCATGTTTACATCCATTCTCAGGCGCGTTTTGCGCGACGTTCAGCAATAAAGGTGACCAGGAAGAAAGCACCAATCAGGTCAAAGAAGCCCATGGCGATAAACAGGGGGTTAAAGCCGATTTTGTCAGCGGTAACCCCGATAATCAGGGAGAACAGGAAACTTGCGATCCACGCGGCAGAACCGCGCATGCCGTTAACAGTGGCCATCTGACCTTTGTCGAAGGATTCCACCACCAGTGCGCTCAGCATGCAGGAGATGATCTGGTGACCGAAGCCGCCGATGGAAATAAGGACGATGGCGATATACGGGTTATTGGTAAAGGCCATCACCGCCAGCGAAACCATCAGGAATGCGCCACTGACCGATGATGCGACAACGGAGTTCACACGACTCAGCCCAAACAGGCGGGTGTAAAGTTTGGTCAGATAGCCGCTGGCAATACTGCCAAGATCAGCGGCGAGGAACGGCAACCAGGCGAATAATGCGATCTGCTTAAGGTCCATGCCATAGGTTTTGGACAGGTATAGCGGAACCCAGAAACTCATCACCGCCCACGCCGGTTCTGCCATAAAGGCCGG
>JAIJJM010000909.1 GCA_022728415.1 Collinsella sp.
CCAGACAGGCTCAAACAAGCGCCCAATTCCCAGCCCGTTACGGATCCCGTCTGCCATAACGTCAATATCGTTGCTGATTAACTGCCCCGGCATCTCAACGGTCAACTGCTCACCGCGATCGTTCAGGAGCAGCGGAAGGATGCGGTTGTTGGTGATAAAACGGTAACCAATCAGCTGGTGATGACAGAGATCTGCCGGCACTTCAGGCGTTCCATGTCGGGAGAGATACGCTGAGGATGCATATAATCCTTCTCGAAACGGTTTCATTAACGGTCGGGCCACCACCCCTCCCTCAAGAATATCGCCAAAACGGATCCCCAGATCAAAACGCTCTTTGATGATATTCACGGTACCGTCGTAGACCGAAATTTCTAACTGTATACCCGGATATTGCTGACAGAATTCTGCCATCGCAGGCTTAAGAATTAACAGGTAGGCAAAACGCGAGAGCGTAATTCGCACCATCCCAGAGGGCTCCTGATGCTGGTCGCGAATGCTTTCAAGTGAGTTTTCCAGCGACTCCACCGCCGCAGCGGTCTGTTCCAGCAATAATTGACCGGTTTCCGTCAGCTCTATACGGCGGGTCGTACGCACAAAAAGCGGATGACCGATATACTCTTCCAGCAGCTTTAGTGCATTGCTGACGGAGGGAGGCGTAATTTCCAGTTTCCTTGCGGCTGCCGAAATATTGCCCTCCCGCGCAATGCTCTGGAAGATGCGAATCTGGTTATAAAGAGCGTTATTCATAATGTTTTCCTAAAGCAATTCTCGCCTGATTATTAAGTACAGTCTAAAAATGCTTAAGTCAATGACCCTCTAATCTTCCTGATATACGCCTCTTATACTTTAGTCTCTTTCTACTACGACCTGAGTTCAGGAGACTATGATGCGAATTTTATGTCTGGATATCCCTGCCCCTGGAGCATCGCTGGAGAAATATGCTCCGCACCTCAACGCTGAAGCGCTGCACGCCTGGGGATTGTATAAATCAGGCTTCATCCGCGACATCTACTTCCGTCAGGACAGACCTGGCGTCGCTATTTTTCTTGAATGTGACTCTGTCGATGAAGCGATGAACGTTATGGCCGAATTCCCGTTGGCAAAAGCAGGCTTACTAAGCTTCGAGTGTATACCGC
>JAIJJM010000059.1 GCA_022728415.1 Collinsella sp.
CCGGCTTTGGCGGTCTCGTAGTCGGCGTCGCAGTGGCCCACGGCCGGCACCACGCCGGCAGCGGCGAACTGGCGGATGGCGGAGATGCCGTGGGGTAGTTCGGGGGCGATGGTGATCTGGCGGATGCAGCCAATCTTGCCGTTCGCCGCGCCTGAAGCCTCAAGCATGTCGTCGACGATGTCGGGTACCGGATCCTTGAGACATTCCGGGTCATGTGCGCCCTTGCGGGCCAGAGCCAGGAACGGACCTTCCAGATGACAGCCTAGGATGTCGGGGCGGCCGGACTCCATCTTGGCGCGGACGGTGCGGATGTTCCGGCAGATCACGTCCACGGGATTGGTGATCAGCGAGAGCACCTGGCGCGTGGTGCCGTGCACGGCGTGGCCGGCCCGCGCCACATCGATGCCATCCGACCCGTCGTCGAAGCTCTTCTCCCATGCGCCGTGCGCGTGGATGTCCACGTAGCCGGGGGTCAGAATACGGCCTTCGGCGTCGATGACCGCGTTGCGATCGGCCGGGTCGAGCCCCACCGTGCGGCAGTAGTGCTCGAAGGCCTCCTCCCCCGTGCCGGCCGCCACGATGACGCCGGCGGCATCGGAGACGACCCAATATCCGCGCCGTTCGCCGCACGCATCCACCTTGCGCGCGTTGCGAATCGCCACCGGAGCCGGCTTGCCCTCCAGCGCCGCGGTCACGCGCGAGACTATCTCGTTCCTATCAGACATGTTGTTCTCCTTACCGCTCATGCGCTCCCGCCAACGGGAGCTGGCTCGCGAAACGAGACTGAGGGTGGTCCAATCGGGAAGCAATACACATATGCCGCCGCCGATAACCACCCTCAGTCTCATTACATTCGACAGCTCCCCTCACACAAAGAGGGAAGCCAGCACACGATAACTCAGATGCCCTGCCAGGCCGGCTTGTGGGTGTAGGCGTAGCGATAGTAGTCCTTGTGGCGCAGACGAGAGGCGGCCTCCTCGTCCACGATAATCGTGGCGTGCGGGTGCATCTGCAGCGCGGAAGCCGGGCAGAACGCGGACAAGCCGCCTTCCACCGTCTCCTCGATGGCTTCGGCCTTGCCGGCACCGAACGCCAGCAGCACGAGGTGACGGGCCTTCATGATCGTGCCAATACCCTGCGTGATGCAGTGGGTGGGCACCTGGTTGATGTCGTTGTCGAAGAAGCGCGCGTTGTCGATGCGGGTCTGTTCGGCCAAGGTCTTGACGCGAGTGCCGGAGGCCAACGAGGAACCGGGCTCGTTGAAGCCGACGTGGCCGTCGGTGCCGATGCCGAGGATCTGCACGTCGATGCCGCCAGCGGCTTCGATGGCACGATCATAGGCCGGGCCGGCCAGCGCGACTTTGTCGCCGTCTTCGAGCGGAGTGCCGTTGAGTACGTCGCCGGGCACATGGACCTTGGCCGGGTCCAGGCCAAGCGGTTCGACCACGGTGCGATGGATGGTCGCATGATAGGACTCGGGATGGGTCAGCGGCAGCCCGATGTATTCGTCAAGCGCGAAACCACGCACGCCCGAAACGTCAATGGCCTCGTCCTTGACGATCTTGGCGAGCGCCTGATAGGCGGCCAGCGGGCTCGAACCCGTCGCAAGTCCCAGCACCGCATTCGGCTTTGCTTTGATCAGGTCAGCCACACAACGGCCATAGATCTCACCGGCCTCAGCCTCATCCCTAACAATAATGATCTCCGACACGCTCATATCCTTTCTTCCGTGGCGAGCCCTTCAGCAACGACCCGCCACAATCAGACCCATCTCATCTTCACCAGTCGTCTGTCATCCACCGTCACGGCCCGCCTCAAAAGGCCGACCAGACCTGCCACCACCAGTGGCACAGACAATGGGATGCCCCTCAAAACGGCAGGCCTCCCGCCAACCTGACCACCGGTGGTGCAGGCGCAACTCACATGTTTTTCACGTTGTACGGCATCTTGCCGGCAAAGTATTCCTCAATGCACTTGGCGATGATGACTTGGGACCTGTATTCCGATTCCATCGAGGCCGCGCCCATATGCGAGGTGACGAACACGTTCGGCAGGTGTAGTAGCGGATCATCCTTCTCAGGCGGCTCATGCACAAGCACGTCAAGCCCAGCACCGGCAATCTCGCCGCTGGTGACCGCCTCAATCAGATCAGCTTCATCAATCACGCCACCACGGCATGTGTTGACCAGATAAGCAGTCGGCTTCATCAGCGCGAACTTCTCCTTGTTGATGGAACCGTGCGTCTCGTCGGTCAGCGGGATATGCAGGCTGATGATGTCACTGGCGCGAAAGACCTCTTCGGCGCTGCCCACGAAATGCAGGCGGTCGTTCGCGTCGGAGCGGTCGCGTAGGTAAGGATCGTAGACCAACACGTTCACATCAAATCCCTGCATCATGCGCACCAGCTGCCGGCCAATATTGCCATAGCCCAGCAGGCCCACGGTCTTGCCGTCCAGCTCGTTGCCGGTCACGGTCGACGGCCATACGCCGTTGCTGACGCCGTCAACACATGTGGTGAAACGACGCCCGAGGTTGAGGATGTGCAGCAGCGCGGTTTCGGCCACGGCCGCGGCGTTGGCGCCCGGCACATTGCCCACGGGGATACCCACGGAGGCCGCGAACGGCAGATCGATGTTATCCAATCCGGCGCCGTAACGCACGATGTACTTCACCTGTCCCTTGACGGCGCTCAGTGTGCGCTCGTTCCATGGTTCGGACGAGCTGATCACTGCGTCGGCCTTCATACCCATCTCGATGGTCTTGTCTTCATCGGCGAAATCGATCTGCTCGGCGATGAGGTTGTAGCCGTCTTCCTTGAACTTGTTCTGCAGGTAGCTGACGTCCACCTTGTCGGGGTCCAGATCCAGCCAGATGGTGATGTTCGACATGATTGCTCCTTTATATTGTGAATCTTGTGATGATTGATATGGGAATGATGGTGCGAGCAAGGTGGCGGCACTATTGATGCCGCCCGTCTGTCGTCACTGCTCGGTAAACAGCGACTTAAGCTCGTCAATCTTGCGAATGTTGTCTTTCAGCGCGTCATCGATGCTGGTATTCACCGTGACGATCTGGTTGAGCATCTTTGCTTCTGGGTAGGTGAACATGTTCTTGGCTGCCACGGCGCGATCGGCGGTAGACCGTGCGGGGTATCCGTAGTAGCCCTCCGACGTCTTGACGTAGTTGAGCACTTCGGCGTTGACGTCCTTCTGCCACACGTCCACCTGCTCGGAATCCTGGAATACGGGGGCGAACACGGGGGCCGTCTCCTCCAGGAAGCCGTCATACCAGTCCTTGTCCAGCAGGTATTCGACGAGCTTGGTGGCCGCGTCGACGTTCTTGCTGGCCTTCATAATCGACAGTCCGGTGACGAACGACATCTTCACATCGTTGTCCTCGCCCTTGGGCAGGTTCACTACGGCGGTATTGCCGAGCAGCGTCTCATATGATGGGTCCGAGGCCATGGAGTAGTACAGGGTCGGCGCGTTGAAGATGATGCCGGATTCGCCCATGAGGTACGAGGTGTTGTTGCCGCCGGAATCCCAAGTGCTGGCTGATGGCGGTATCACCTTGTTCTGGTACATCGTCTTGTACTGCTGCATCAGCTTGCGGCTCACCTTGTTGTCGATGGTGACGTTGCCGTCCTTATCGAACATGTAGCCACCTTGGTTCCACATGATGTTGCGGAAGATGTTGTCGCCGTCCTCATCCGTGGAACCGCAGCCCCAGCCCAGGCCATAGAAGCCCTGTGCCGGATCGCTGATCTTCTCGGCTACTTCGAACAGCTCATCCCAGGTAGTGGGCACCTCGTAGATCCCAGCCTCGTACAGCTTGTCCATGCGGATGAACATCATCGTCGACGAGCTGCGGAATGGCGCGAAATACAGCTTGCCGTCAATCTTGCTGCCCTCGTACACGGACTTCAGATACGGCCGGTCCTTATTGATGCGCTCCACGATGTCGGTCATATCCATGTATGGGTTGCCAGGGTAATAGTTCACTACCTTGGACACGGCGGACGTGGTGATGTCCGGAATGCCGCGCCCCGCCTCGATGGTGGCGTTGAGCTTGGTCATATAGTCCGTGGCGGAAATGAACTCGTAATTGACTTTTATGCCGGTTTCCTTGGAGAAGATTTCGATACGCTGCTTCATCTCCTCGTTCGACTTCTCGCTGAACACTTTCTCCACCCAGATGGTGAGCGTGTTGGCGTCCGAAGCGGAACCACATGCGCCAAGTGGCAGCAGCATGGCTGCGGCAAGGCCCGCGGCCGCGAACTTCATGGTTTTCATGGTTGTGCCTTTCCTATTCATCATCCCTTGACGCCTCCCTCGGTCTGGCCTCCGACCAGGGATCCCGATGCCAGCATGTAGATGATGACCACTGGCACGCAAGCCAGAATCGCGCCGGCCGTCAGCTGGCCCCACGGATACATGTCGCCGAATATGAGTCCGGCTATCACCAAGGGGAAGGTCTGTTGGGAGGTGGATGTGATGTTCACCAACGCGTACATGTATTCACCCCAGCACATGGCGAACGCGAAGATCGTGGTGGCGATGATTCCGGGCAACGCCAGGGGGAAGATGATGCGGTACATGATGCGCAGTCGTCCGCAGCCATCCACCAGTGCTGCCTCGTCGATGTCGCAGGGAATCGCCTGGATGTGCGGGATCAGCACCCACGCCACATAGGGGATAGTGAAGGTCGGATAGATCAGCGCAAGACCCCAGATGCTGTTCGTCACGCCGATGCGCGCGTTCATCAGGTACAGCGGGATGTACATGACGGCCGTGGGTAGCAAGTAGGTGAACAGGATGGTTTTGGAGAACGTGCGCTTGCCCCTGAATGAGACGCGGGCGATGGCATAGGCCGCCGGGTACGCCACGAAAATGGAGAACGCACATACCACCACGGCGATGATAAGGCTGTTAAGCACGGCCTGCAGGAAGTTGGTGTCCTGAATGAGGTATTTGTAGGATTCCAACGTCGGCTTATGCGGGTAGAAGGTCGGCTTTTGGCTATAAATCTCCGACTGCCCTTTCAGGGAGGTGTTGATCATCCAGTAAATCGGGCCGAGAGCGACGATCAGACAAATAATGATGTAGATGCGGCTGATGATTTTGACGCCTTTGGTTTCTCTCATCGTAATCTCCTTACCTTCGCCCGTCTTTGGGCACCATGTGTCGTGCGAGTACGGTGATCAGTGCAATAAGCACCGGCATCGCCAGAATGGATACCGCAATACCCTTACCGAGCATCATGCTCTTCATCGCGGTCTGGTAGCTGAACACGTTCATGACTTCGGTGGAGCCGTTTGGGCCGCCGCCGGTCATCAGCCACACGGATTCGAATTCGTTGAGCGTCCAGATGGTCGACATCAGCGTCGACAACAGGATGGTGTCACGGATCTCGGGAAGCGTGATGTGCCAGAACTGCTGGAATATGTTCGCGCCATCGATGGACGCGGCCTCGTAACCGTCGGCGGAGATGGTCTGCAGGCTTGCAAGAATGGATATCGCGAAGAACGGGGTGCCGCGCCACACGTTGGCGATGATCACGGTGGCCATGGCCAGTTTGGGACTGCCGAACCACACCAGATCATGGTCTGCGATGCCCAACGTGGTCAATATGTAGTTGGCTATACCGCCCGTGGAGCTGAAGATCCAGCGCCAGTTCAATACCGCCACGATGTTGGGCAGGGTCCAGGGGATGAGTAGCAGCGCTCGCACGATGTTGCGTCCACGGAACTTGGTGTTCAGCGCGAGGGCCATCGCCAGACCGAGCACCAGCTTAAGGCTGATGGAGATCGCGGTGAACACCAGGGTGTTCACGATAGATGACCGGTATGAAGGGTCCATCAACAGATTGATGTAGTTCTTTAATCCCACGAATGCGCCGTTGCCGCCACCGATGGTCTTGTTGGTAAGGCTGGTGTAGAAGCCCCAGCAAATAGGCCATGCCAACATGCAGACCAAGTAGATAATCAACGGGATATTAATCAAATACGCGAACCGCGTATCCCTGGACATTATGGCACTTCGTTCTCTCCTCATGCCGCCATCCCTCCTGTTCGTCTGTGATGTGATGGGAACCCTCACCATCGAGGGCTGTTATGTTCGCCGCGTGCACATCGGTTGTGCTGTGGGCGGCGATCATGTCGTCCGTACTCGGTTAGCTTATCCGTCAGCGCAAATAATTTCCACTTAGACTAACGAAGTGGGTAGAACTTTCAGCTGCAACAACATAAATCAGCCCAAAAATAATCATAAACAGCCATTTAAAGCCAGACTACACCACGACCTACATGGTAAGTATTTTCTATTTACTCTTTTTTGGCTGGTCGAACTTTACAAATCGATTCCCAGCGCTTTACGATGATGGCACACGAAAGGAGGGGCAATGAAACCACCACCGAACATCAAAGGACAACTCATCGTATCCTGCCAAGCGCTCAAAGACGAGCCACTTCATTCCCCGTACATCATGGGAAAAATGGCCTACGCCGCAGCTCAGGGAGGGGCCAAAGGCATACGGGCCAACTCCGTGGAAGATATACGGGAAATCAAACTGCGCGTCAACTTGCCCATCATCGGCATCATCAAGCGCGACTACCCGGACTCCCCGGTGTTCATCACCCCCACGATGGAAGAGGTGGACGAGCTCGAAGCAGTCAAACCGGACATCATAGCCCTGGACGCCACCGACCGCCCCCGACCCGCCGGCCAAAGCCTTGACGATCTCGTCGTGCAAATCCGACACACCTACCCCGATCAGCTACTGATGGCGGACTGCT
The DNA here is from genome assembly GCA_022728415.1 of Collinsella sp. The sequence continues at coordinate 6,794 of JAIJJM010000059.1, forward strand.
CCACAGTGGACGAAGCCGCCCACGCCGACCAGCTGGGTTTCGACTTCATCGGCACCACCATGATCGGATACACCGAGGAAAGCCAAGGCGATCGCGTAGATGAGGACGACTTCCGTATCATCCGCGACATCCTAGCCAGAGTCAAGCATCCGGTCATCGCGGAAGGCAACATCGATACACCGGACAAGGCGAAACGCGTCATTGAGCTTGGTTGCCACAGCGTAGTGGTGGGGTCCGCCATCACTCGCCCGCAGCTCATCACCAAACGGTTCGCCGCGGCTCTCGCCCCCGCGTAGCCCCTATCAATAGGCCCCTACGCCAACAACACTGTTTACCAACACCAACACCACAACCAACCCACCAACAAAGGAGAACACCATGACCATCGATCCGAACAAGTACCGCGGCATCTTCCCAGCCTTCTATGCTTGCTATGACGATGACGGCGAGATCAGCCCCGAACGTGTGCAGGCTCTCACCGAACACCTCATCAGCAAGGGCGTCAAAGGACTGTATGTCGGCGGATCATCCGGCGAGTGCATCTACCAGAGCGTCGAGGACCGCAAGGTCACGCTGGAGAACGTCATGAAAGTCGCGCGCGGCAAAGCCACCATCATCGCGCACGTGGCATGCAACAACACCAAGGACAGCGTCGAACTCGCCAAGCACGCCGAGGCGCAGGGCGTCGACGCCATCGCATCCATCCCGCCGATCTACTTCCGCCTGCCGGAATATTCCATCGCCGGATACTGGAACGACATCAGCGCCGCCGCCCCGAACACCGACTTCATCATCTACAACATCCCGCAGCTCGCCGGCACCGCGCTCACGCCCTCGCTGCTGACCACTATGCTGAAGAACCCGAAAGTGGCGGGCGTCAAGAACTCCTCCATGCCCACCCAGGACATCCAGATCTTCAAGGCCATGGGCGGTAAGGACTTCATCGTGTTCAACGGTCCCGACGAGCAGCTGGTCAGCGGCCGTGCCATGGGTGCCGATGGCGGTATCGGCGGCACCTACGCCGTTATGCCGGAGCTGATTCTCAAGATCAACGAGCTGGTGAGCAAGGGCGAGATTGAGCGCGCACGCGAAATCCAGTACCAAGTCAACGACATCATCGCACTGATGGTGAGCGGCCACGCGAACCTGTACGCAGTGATGAAGGAGGTACTGCGCATCAACGAAAACGTGAACATCGGCGGCGTGCGCAAGCCGCTGGAGAACCTTACCGAAGACGACCTGCCCATCGCCCAGCAGGCTGCGGCCCGTATCCGCGAGGCAATCGCGGCACTGTAAGCTGTGCAATCAGAGGGAAAGGGGTGAAATCATGACGCACTATATCTGCATCGACATCGGCGGGACATCCATCAAATATGGAATCTACGACGACGCTTCGCAGCAATTCGTACGGCATGATTCCACCCCCACCCATGCGGATCAAGGCGGTCCGCACATCGTAATCACCGTATTGGGGCTCATCGAGGACCTCTCCCATGCTGCAACGGCGCCATTATACGGCATCTGCGTATCCACAGCGGGCATGGTCGACTGCGCCACGGGGAGCATCGCTTACTCCAGCGAACTCATTCCGCGCTACACCGGGACCCCATTGAAATCGATGATCGAACAGCAGACCGGCCTGCCCTGCGAAGTCGAAAACGACGTGAATTGTGCGGGTCTCGCCGAATATCATGCCGGCAATGCGCGAGGCGCCAAAACAGCGCTGTGCCTGACCGTTGGTACCGGTATCGGAGGCTCGTACATCGATCACGGGCGCGTACTGCACGGCGCGGGCGGCAGCGCCTGCGAAGTCGGCTACATTCACCTGCCGGGCGGGGACTTCCAAGACCTGGCCTCAACCACCGCCCTCGTGCGCAGGGTGGCCACGCGCAAGAATATGCAGGCCGAAGATCTGTCCGGCAAACGAATATTCGAACTTGCCCAGCAGGGAGACACCGACTGCGCCGAAGCCATCAACACCATGACCACCTATCTGGGCATGGGCATAGCCAACATCTGCTATGTGCTTAACCCCGAGGTCGTGATCCTCGGCGGCGGCATCATGGCCCAAAGTGACTATTTGGGCGGTCCCATCAGGCGCGCCCTCGACGATAACCTACGCAAACCAGTGGCCCGAGCCACAAGCCTTCGTTTTGCACATCACCGGAACCGCGCTGGTATGCTTGGTGCGTACTATCATTTCCGGTACATGCAAGAAAGTCGGAAACATGGCTCATTTTGACAAGGACGTCATTCCGCAGATCGAAGCCGTATACGCCACACTGTCGCCTACGGAGAAAGTCGTTGCGGACTTCTTCATCCATAACCGCCGACGTATGGATTTCGGGGCACCCAATATCGCGGATATTCTGCACGTATCCCTGGCGTCGCTCTCCCGTTTCGCCAAGAAGATCGGATTTGCCGGGTATCGCGAATTCATCTATAAATACAAGGAAGATCTGCGCGAGGACACTG
>JAIJJM010000910.1 GCA_022728415.1 Collinsella sp.
TGCGCAGTCCGATCATGCCCAGGCGCTGCTGTCCTATGCCGGTGTTCATCGCCACCTGCTCGACGAGCTCCATCGCATCGAAGACATGGGCAGCGACGAGGAGTTCGAGCAGACGCGCAATCGCCTGTTCGACGACATGCGCGACGAACTGCTCAAGATTGTCCGCGTCGATGCACTGGCCGTCGACGCGCAGTTGCTCGCCATCATCCTGGCGGACACGCCCGTCGATGCCTGTCTGGGCGATCTGATGAAGCTCGAGGCGAGCACGGCCGACTACCTGCAACAGAGCATGCCCGGGTTTGATATGGAGGCCCCACACTACTGGGCCAATAATGTTTTAGTCGACGGTATCACCGCAGCAGACCTTACCGTGAGCGAGCCGGCGCTTATCGGGTGGCTCCACACGCTCGAGGCCATCTCGCAGCTGTGCATGGCGAGCGCTCGCTACCGTGCTGCCGCCAACTATTCTCACCGCGTTCTTAAGGCGGAAGGTTATCCCACCCGAGCCGCAGGCACCGTGCTGCTCGCCCTCGCTCGCCTGGAAGATCAGGATGGTTTTTTTGCCCTGGCCCACCAGCTCGAGGAACAGATGGGGGCCGATGCCCTCGAGAACTCCCCCTGGTACCTGCTCGCCCGCACGATCTTGCTGTTCAAAACGAACAAGATGCGCCCGGCGACACGCGCGCTACGCGAGTTTGCCAACCGCTGCGAGGGCGGTGCGTTCTTCTTGCTGAACCCCATGTACCAGACGCCGTATCTCCCCTGTCGACCCGAGCCGCGCGACCCTTGGGACCTTTCGCACCAGGCCGTTTGGGAAGCCGACGGCATCATCTCGGATACCCCCGACTTTGCCCCCTGGGCCAATGCCTGCGAAGACGTTTCGCAGCTTGCCCAGGAGTTTGCGCGCCGCTACGGCTTTTAGCGACGCGATCGCCCCGACTATGTCATCTACGTTAGGAACGGCTTCATGAATCTCCGCTCATCTCTCGCCTGCACCTCAAGCGATATCGCCCGCTGGGGGCTGCGCTCCGTCCTTAAGCGCCAGGGCGGCGTGCTTCCCGGCCGCATCGCCATGAAGATCGACCCCGAGCTGCTAAGCGACCTCGCCGGCCTTATCGACCGCAGCGTG
>JAIJJM010000911.1 GCA_022728415.1 Collinsella sp.
CTCATGGACGAGCCGCTCTCGAATCTGGATGCCAAGCTCAGGGCGCAAATGCGCGTCGAGATCGCCTCACTCTATGAAAAACTCGACACGACGTTTATCTATGTGACGCACGACCAGACAGAGGCCATGACGCTGGCGACCAAAATAGTCGCCATGAACAATGGCGTCGTTCAGCAAATCGATACCCCCTACAATATGTTTCACTACCCGGCAAATCGTTTCGTTGCGGGGTTCATCGGCATGCCCGGAATGAATTTCGTTGAGGTCAACCTCGTGGAAAGAGACGGGGACGTCTATGTGCGAGGCACGGATGGCGAACTCAGGGTGAATGAGGAGCGGGCAAGGGAAATCCGTGGCCGATCAAAGCAAAACTCAAGGGTGGTTTTGGGAATTAGGCCAGAGCACGTCATCCCATGCGAAAAGAAGGACTCCTTTTTCTCGGGTCGCATCGATGTTTACGAGATGCTTGGCTATGAGGGGGTACTTCATGTCAAGACAAGCGACGGAGACATCGTTTCGTCGATCGAGGAGAGCAATTCATACAGGCCGGGTCTAGAGGTGCATCTACGCCTCAACGAAGCGCACATCCACTTTTTCGATATCGAAAGCGGAGCGACCATTTGCAATTAGGCCGCAGACGGCTCTCGTCTTCACGTATGCGAGATTAGAGCGCGGCAGCCCATTTTGGTCGGTCATAGGCCTGCCGTGTCCGATGGATGGCCCGCGGTTCGATATACACCGCCGATGCCCCTGATTATGTATGGCATATGGGAATCCGTGGACCAGGCTGCTGCGCGCATGCGGACGGAGACCATGTCCTCGTGTTGCGGCCTACGTTCGCCCGACGTCGATGTCCCCGACTCTTCAGAGAGTGATTGGAAATGGAAAAATATAAACTGAAAAAAATAGGGAGTGTTCTCCTGTTTGTGCTGCCCGCGTTTGTCCCGTTGAGCGTGTTTTGGCTCTATCCAATTTGTAAGGCAATATGGATGAGCTTCACCAACTCCGATTTCATGAGTCCGGCGTTCAATTATGTGGCATTCGACAATTATATCGCGGTGTTTCACGATAGCCGTTTTTATGAGGCCCTGTTGAATACCCTCGTTTTTACGGTGGGCACCCTGGTCC
>JAIJJM010000912.1 GCA_022728415.1 Collinsella sp.
TGGGCCAGAATTGCTGACCAGTTATCGTGAGAGTAATTCATCGGCACGTTAAATCATATCAGGCGTAATACCACAACCCTTAAGTTAGCGCTTATGGGTGTATGCCCCGCAGGACCGTGAGCTTCATCGTATCGCGGATGCCCTGCAGGCGGTGCAGAAGCGTAACTTCTGGCAACTGCAGGCTGAAATCCACCACCGGGGACGTTACTGCCATCCGTACTGCATGGATATCACCGTCACCCGGAACAGTCCGACTGGTCAGGCTATGACAACCGATGCGGAAGCCGCAGTCAGCGAAGCCCTGCGCGACCTGGCCTTCTGGTTGTACCGTCAACTGGAAAACGAGTACGACTGGCTGACCTCAGACGCCGCTGTGGATGAGGCCCTTCTCATCAACGAATATACCTTCACCGAAGCCGGTCTGCGCGCCGGCTGCCCCGTCATCGTTAAACTATCATTCACCGATTTTCTGTGAGGATTTTATCGTGTCAGACACACTCCCCGGGACAACGCTTCCCGACGACAACAAAGACCGCCCCTGGTGGGGGCTGCCCTGCACCGTGACGCCCTGTTTCGGGGCACGTCTGGTGCAGGAGGGTAACCGGTTGCATTACCTTGCAGACCGCGCCGGTATCAGAGGCCGGTTCAGCAATGCGGATGCATACCATCTGGACCAGGCTTTTCCACTGCTGATGAAACAACTGGAACTCATGCTCACCAGCGGTGAACTGAATCCCCGGCATCAGCATACCGTCACGCTGTATGCGAAAGGGCTGACCTGCGATGCCGACACCCTCGGCTCCTGTGGTTACGTTTATCTGGCTGTTTATCCTGCGACCGAAACGGAAAGTAACCCTCCGGAATAGCCTTCTGCTCCGGCCTGGTGCTTTCACCAGCCACGCCACTTTTCCATTTCTTATATCTGCATATCAGGAAAATCTTCAGTATGAAAACATTACCCGACACACACGTACGGGCGGCATCGCGCTGCCCGTCTCCGGTTGAAATCTGGCAGACACTGCTCACCCGACTGCTGGACCAGCACTATGGCCTTACGTTGAATGACACACCGTTCGCTGATGAACGTGTGATTGAGCAGCATATTGAGGCAGGGATTTCACTGTGTGA
>JAIJJM010000913.1 GCA_022728415.1 Collinsella sp.
CTCCTCTCCGCCCACTCCATCACCAAATCCTTCGGACCGCGCACCGCACGCCACCAAGTCCTCTTCGACGTCTCCGCCGACGTCCACGCCGGCGAATGTCTGGCCGTGATCGGCGGCTCCGGATCCGGCAAATCCACGCTGACCCGCATTATGCTGGGCTTGGAATCCGTGGACTCCGGCAGCGTGGAATACGAGAGCCAATCCATTGTCGGCGGCCGAAAATCGCCGGGATTCGCGACCCTGCGCCGCGAATCGGGACTGGTGTTCCAGGACCCGTTCTCATCACTCGACCCGCGTTGGCAAGTCGCCAAATCGGTGGCTGAACCGCTGAGTCTGCAGCGACGTGATCTGAACAACACCGATATCGACGAGCGGGTGGTCGCGGCTCTGACCATGGCGGGTCTTGAACCGGCGGACTTCCTGAACCGGTACCCAATCGACCTGTCTGGTGGCCAGGCGCAGCGCGTGGTCATCGCCCGCGCCATCATCAACGAGCCCAAGGTAATCCTCGCCGACGAACCAATGAGCGCCATCGACGTGGCCGCGCGCATCCAGATCCTCGACGCCTTCGCCGCTATCCGTGAGGCCCGGCCGAGCACCGCCATCATCATGGTCTCCCACGATCTCGGCGTGGTGCAGCACATCGCCAACCGCATCCTCGTGCTTCACGACGGGCGCGTCGAAGAGACGGGTCCCACCGCCGAAGTGCTCGGCAACCCCCAATCCGATTACACCCGTCAGCTCATCGAGGCAGCCTCGTTATAGATCTTTTTGGCTCCCCTCCCTGAGGGGAGCCGGCCGCCGGCGACACGCGCTTGTCGCGGGTTGTGCTATGGTGTGAGGCATGCAGATTATCTCATGTTGTTGTCGCTAACCGACGCCCCTGGGCGAGCGGTCAGTGACGCATAACTTGAGATGGAGCATTCGAATCGCGGCGAATCTGCCGCATACTTTTCATGTATCCGATGGCACAAGCGTAATCGTGTAATGCGCGAGCCGTGGTTAACATGAAAAACCGGTTCACTTTTCGGATTCACCGTACAGTGAGCGGGAATACTCGATTTTCAAACCAAAGCCACAGTCCATTCGTCTGGGAACGTCGGTTCACGAACGCAACGCAGCAAAAC
>JAIJJM010000060.1 GCA_022728415.1 Collinsella sp.
CGTACAAGACCGAGCTGGTATGGCGGCGCAAACCCTTCGCGGATCTGAAGGACCTGGAATTGGCGACGTTCCGGTGGGTCTCGTGGTGGAACTCGAAGCGGCTCCACCAGTCCCTGGGCTACAGGACACCCGAAGCGGTGGAAACCGAGTATCATGCAAACCAAGCGGCACAAGCCGCCTCACTATAAGGGCGGAACAAAAATCAGGCCACTTCAATAAGATGATAAAAGGGATTGTAGAATGGAGAGAAGACGTGACGGATGGAATTGACCAGCCTGATGTATCTGGTGTCGATAAACATTGTGACGAAAAAAACTCAGACCGTGAGCCGATTCGTGTAGCCCAGATTGTCGGTAAAATGCTTGGTGGCGGAGTTGAAGCCGTAGTGATGAATTATTATCGTCACATTGACCGCAGCAAAGTGCAATTTGACTTTTTAGTTGATGAAGATTCCACTCGTGTCCCAGAGGATGAAATCACTGCTTTGGGTGGCCGAATATTCCGCATACCACCCTACCAGCATCCAATCCGCTACCGTCGTGCGCTGATTCGCCTGATGCGCGAACAGCGGTGGCCGATTGTGCACAGCAATATCAATACGTTGAGCGTGTTCCCGCTATCGGCGGCAAAGAAGGTTGGAGTGCCGGTGCGTATCGCGCATTCTCATTCGACTATGGGCAAAGGCGAATTCGCAAAAAACGCGATGAAACTTGTGTTGCGTCCGTTCGCCAATGTGTATCCAACGGTTCGTTTTGCATGCAGTCGTTATGCAGGAAAATGGTTATTCGGCAAAAATGCGGATTTTACCGTGATTCCCAATGCTATCGAATTGGATAAATTCCGTTTTAATGCTGAAACGCGTAAACAAACACGTAAAGAGCTCGGCATTCCGGATGATACGTTCCTGATTGGTCATGTTGGACGTTTCATGCCACAGAAGAATCAGACGTTTCTGGTTGATGTGCTTGCGGGGCTGCTTCCTAGACGCCCTGACGCCATGCTCGCCTTCGTCGGTGATGGTCCTGACAGGACTGCGGTTCAACAACATGTTGAAGAACTTGGTATCGCTGATCATGTGCTGTTCCTCGGTCAACGCTCGGATGTCAATTGTCTATACCAAGCATTTGACGTGTTCTGCCTGCCTAGTCTATATGAGGGACTTGGCTTAGTTGGCGTTGAGGCGCAGCGCGCTGGTCTTCTATGCCTGTTCTCCGACGCAATTCCACGAGAAGTTGATGTAACAGGTGCGTCTAGATTCATGCCTATAGCATCGCCTGAAGAATGGGTCTCGTTTATATCGGCAATTGAATCGGGGACGCGTATCAGTTCCTCTGAAAAAGTGTTCTCTGACTATGATATTTCTGAGAACGCTCAAAAGCTAACTTCAATGTACTTAAAACTTTTTGAGAAGAAATGAAAAGCAGTATGGATCCGCTAGTTTCAGTTGTCATACCTGTATATAACGTTGAGCCTTATCTACATGAATGTGTAGCGAGTGTGGTCGAACAGACTTACACGAATATTGAAATTATTCTCGTAGATGATGGTTCGACTGATAGCTCAGGAACGTTATGTGATGAATTTGCCTTGTCGGATTCAAGAATATGTGTTTTCCATAAGAAAAATGGTGGATTGTCTGACGCTCGGAATTATGGCATTCTCCGCTCTCATGGAAGTTTGATTTCCTTTATTGACAGTGATGATTATGTATCCCCCGATTACATAATGCATCTGTATCAGGCATTAGTCAGGGGGAAAACGGATATTGCAGCTACCTCTATTTGTATTTTCCGTGAGGGGGAGCTTCCTAAGGAGCATAAGCGCGATACGGCAGACTTTCATGTATATGATGCGTGCGAGGCTCTTGAAGATATGCTTTATATGAGGCATTTGGAGCCTAACGCATTTCTAAAAATATATAAGAGAGAATTGTTCGACACTATTCAGTATCCTGTCGGGAAATTGTATGAGGATATTGCTACCACTACCAAGCTTATTGATAAGGCTGGGCGAATCGCGTATTTGGATGAGAAGGACTATTATTATAGGATTCGTCCGAATAGCATCCAAACAGCGAGTTTTAATCCTAAAAAGCTTGACTTGCTTGATCAGCTTAACGTTGTTAAGTCGATAGTACAGACAAAATATCCGAGTGCCATTAACGCTTACTTTTCAAAAGAACAGAGTGCATTGTTTAATTTGTATATGAATATAAGTCCTGACGATACAAAAGAAATGCTTGAAATAGCAGATGGATTGTGGAATGGAATCAGAAAAAACAGAATTTCAGTTTTAAGGGACGGGGAAGCGAGGCCTGATGCTAGAATCGCTTCATTGTTATCTTTTTCTGGACCTTCATTGTGTAGATGCATATATAGATTGGTTCGAAAGTGATGTCGTGATTGATATGAATGATGTGAGTTTACTTTTTGCTAAGGTACTCAAACGAGTTCCGAGATTAAATCGCTTTGCATGTAAATATAATATGTACAGGCATGAGAAGCTCATGCAACGTATTGAGGAAGTTGCGTTACAAGCATCTGAGCTTTCCTCAGTTGCGGGGGAAGGCTCCGCAAATTATGGTCCGATATGGGTATTTTGGTGGCAAGGCGTTGATAATGCGCCGTTAAGAGTGAAAGCGTGCATTTCTTCAATTCGCTGCAATTCGAATGGACGTCAAGTTATTGTAATTACTCAGTCCAATGTACGCGAATATACCAACTTGCCTGACTATATTTTCAGCAAGTTAGCTGATGGGAATATCACGCTGACTCATTTTTCAGATATTCTTCGTTTCAATCTTTTGCACTTGCATGGCGGAATATGGATGGACGCTACTTTATATGTGGTAAGGCCATTGACTTCAACCCGATATTCGGGTTCTTTCTTCACTTGTAGTGGATATCCTGATCCGACTTTTTTCAATGTTGCTGATGGCAAGTGGACAGGCTTCTTTATCGGTGGATGCGAGAATGAGTTTTTATTTGCATTTATGAATCAGTTTTTCTTAGCTTATTGGAAGAACAATGACCAACTTATTGATTATTTCTTAATCGATTATGCGTTGAAATATGCTTATGACCATGAGATTGGTTCATTGCGATCTTGGTGTGAGAATGAACGGGGTCAGGATAACCCCGCGCTTTTTGATCTTGCTCCTATCGTAAGTGAACCATTTGATGAGAAGAAATGGTCCGAACTGACGGAAAGGACGGACGTTTTTAAATTGTCTTGGAAGAAGCCAACCTCGTATCCGGAAGGTTCGTTCGGAAACCGACTCGTCAAGGAAATGTTTTTCAACAATACGGAAGGGAACATATCATGAGACGACTTGGCATAGTGATTCCCGCATACAACGTGGCGTTCCCGTTGAAGAGGCTGCTCAAACAGGTCGGGAAACAGCTCACGGATGACGTTGCCGTTGTGGTAGTGGACGACGGTTCCGCCGACGACACGTTGCAGGTCGCGAAACAGTTCGAATCCGAAGCAGTCAGGGTTCTTCATAAGGAGAACGGCGGAGTGGGTTCGGCGCGCAACCTCGGCATAGAGGAATGCGACTCGGAATACATCTGGTTCGTTGACGCGGATGACGGAATCGCGCCTAACGCCATCGCCACCCTGCTGAAGGCCATCGGGAAAAGCTCGAGAGACTGTTACCTGTTCGGCTTTGACAAGCTCCGGGGCAAGTCCGCGGAGACCATCGTCAACAGTGAGGCGAAAAGCTACGATACGTCCCGTGAGATGGCTGGGAATTTCGATCGTCTGTTCGGCGAGAATCTGCTGAATCCTTTGTGGAACAAGCTGTTCCGCAAGGAGATCATCGAACGTGAGGACCTCCGGTTCTCTTCCATCCCCTCCGGTGAGGACGCTGAGTTCGTGCTCCGGTTCCTTTCGCACGCGCAAAGCATGGATGTGCTGACCGACGTGCTGTACCGTTATAGGTTGCTTTCGGATACGTCTTCCGCGCACAAATCGCATCCGGACTACATCGGCGACCACAGGCAGATGTTCAAGGCCCTGACGGATTACTGCAGCACGACGGGCTCGTCGGCCACTGCGGTCAAGGCGCGCTGGGCGACGGAAACCGCAATGGGATTCCGCTGGAACGTGTTCAACGGTCTCGAAGGCAAGGGGAAGTACCGCCAATTCTCCAAGGAAGTGAAACTCCGCCAGCCGGAGATGGAGGCATTGATCGCATCCCTGGGTGATTGTCCGAGGCAAGGCGGGTTGCGTGGTCTGGTCGCGCGTTCGATTCCGCTCTCGTACCTGTTCATCAAGACGCGTCTTTGCGTTGCCAACATTCAGGGAAGTGCAGGGTTTTGTGAATAACCCTAGAGTCCTTCCCGAGGCCCTCGGAGCGAACCCAATTTGTAGTGACTATTCCGTAGGTATGAATGCCATCGTCGTGCATTCCTTCGAGCTTGGGAATGCTCCAGTTGGTATATCCGACAGAACAATCTAGGAGGTAATAGATTGATTTATGCAATCGTTTTTATATTGTCTCTATTGTTCGCCTTTAGTGCTGAGCAATTTCAGACCGGAAAAAAAATCTTTTTCTGCTTTTTTGCCTTTTGTTCAGTGTTGGCGTTATCTATCTTGAACGGCATTAGGGACTATTCAATCGGGACGGATATTGGTGTCTACGGCAAAAAAGTGTTTGTCGACGCATCGCAGTCTCATTCATTCACGGAATATATGCGTCAATGCAAACGAATTGGCATGACGGAATATGGGTATGCAATCCTGAACTATATAGTTGGGTTTTTCACAAGCAATCCACATGTTTTCTTTTTTGTGCTAGGGCTCCTTGTTAATGGCATTTTCTTTGGATGCTGTGTAAAACTATGTAATACTGCAAGCTTGACATTCACTTGGGCTACTTATTTATTGATCTTCTACCCGACAACTTTGAATCTTCTTAGACAATCAGTTGCGCTTTCGATTATTTTTATCGCCATTCTTGAAATGTTAGAAAAACATCTTCTGGAATCACTGATATGGATTGTTATCGCCTATTCGTTCCATCATTCGGCTATAATAGGATTATGGCCACTTGTTTTTGTCTATTTATTTAACAAAATAAAAAAAGAATCAAAGAAAAATACTATAATTATTGTTTTTATAGCTATATCCGCACTTATTCCTACCGTTATTCTTAAACTGAATTCGTTTGGCCTGTTAGATGATAAATACAGTCAATATGTTAGCCGCGGGGATGGTTCTGGCAGTATGACCAATGCGGTCCTCGTCCGTTTACCTTTCATTATTCTTTCATTGTTCTACTTGGTGCAAGATAGAAAGAAAAATAACGATGAAAACAAAATTTTGTGGACGCTTGTTTTGGCTGAAAGCGCACTTCTTCCATTGCAATTAATTTCGCCAAGCCTATTTCGAATAGCTCTATATTTAGGTATTTTTAAAATACCTGGCTATGCATCGCTAATCAAGCATTGCCGTTTTTCCAAATCTCTATTGTATTCGGTTTATGCGGCCTACTTGTTGTTCTATTTCATGTATATGACCGTTATCGGTGGGTCGAACCAAATCTATCCTTTCGTCGTCGCCAACGACCTCTTCTAAGAAAGGACCAGAATGAGACACGCATTTCTTATTGTAGCCCATACTAACTGGAACCAATTGAAAACTTTGATTACATTGTTGGATGATTCCCGCAGCTCCATATACGTGCATGTGGATGCGAAATCAAAAGATTTTGATCCTGCTTTTTTCGAGGGGTCAGTCAAGCGCGGAACGTTACATTTCGTACATCGCGTTCCGGTGGCCTGGGGGGCGATTCCCTAATCAAATCGGAGATAATACTGCTGGAAGAGGCACTGAAGAGTAATAGCGATTATTATCATCTTATTTCCGGATTCGATTTACCCTTGCATGACATGGACTATATAGATGATTTCTTTATTAAACATAAAGGTAAAGAGTTCATCCATTTCAGTGAACTCGGTGAAACAATGACTCCACGCACTCGGTAGAGAATTTCTATATATCATCCGTTTCAGAATATGTTGGGGAGGCGATGCAAATGGACTGAAAGGATTCTCAATCGAGTTGAGCCAGCTCTCGGAATCAATCGTCTGAGGAGGTTTCCTTCTTCAGTATTGGGCAAAGGAGCGCAATGGTTCAGCATCACTGATAATCTCGCCAGATATGTCGTGAACAACTGGTCTTGGTGTAAACAGATATTCGCTCACTCTTTCTGCTCGGATGAAATGTTTTTGCAAACTATGATTCTAAATTCGTCTTATCGAGAGAATATATACCATCCTCAGGCTGATGATGATTATAGGGCTATAATGCGTCTCATTCAATGGAATCAAGGAGATCTGACAACTTTTCGCACAAAAGCCTACCAAGAATTAATATATTCGCCGATGCTATTTGCTCGGAAATTTAATGAGAACATTTTATTTAAATAATTAATCTAATTGCTGAGCGTATACGTGGTTAATCTTTTTCTTATCAATGAAAACTAAGATGTAGAAAGAAATAAATTTGCAAGTTCATTCTGTGAAATTCAATGCAATGATGAACATGGTTCTAACTGTGTCCAATATGTTTATAGGCATCATCACGATTCCGTATGTGACACGAGTGCTTTCAGTTGAGGGATACGGAAATGTAAGCTTTGCGCAGAACCTATCAACTTGGTTGTCGACTATATGTTTGGTGGGTATACCTGCTTATGGAGTCAGAGAATGCGCTAAGGTGCGTGATGATCAACGTGCTTTAGCGAGTCTTGTGCGTGAGCTACTTATTTTCATCACTATTTTTACGATTATTGTTTTAAGTATCTTTGCTATATGTATCTGTACCATTCCACGATTCAAGGAACTGGCTCCTTTAATGTGGATGTTCCTTGTCAGTACATTATTGCAATCCTATGGCGTTGAATGGTATTACCAAGCTATCGAACAATATCAGTACATAACGATTCGTAGCGTAGTATTCAAACTAGTATCGCTTATTTCAATATTTCTGTTTGTTCGTCATACAGACGATTGGCTTATCTACGGTGCAATTTTTGCTTTTATAGTATGCGGCAACAATGTGCTTAATCTGTTACGTCTATTTAGAACATTGCATTTTTGTCAACTTGCTCCGATTTGCTTGCGTCATCATATAAAACCGCTTTGTTCCTTTGCGGTAATGACAGTTGCTTCTTCAACGTATATTGCCTTCGATAGCGTTCTGTTGGGAATGCTTAATGACAGTAATGTCCAAGTTGCGTTCTACCAGCTTGCCGCCAAACTCAAGAATATTTGTTGGCAGATTGTTAATGCTATTGTGGGAGTGCTTATCCCGCGGTTAGCTTATTATGTGAAAAAAGAGCCTGGAAAGTATAGGATTCTACTAAAACGAGGATATGATTTCACTCTAAATATTTGTTTGGGCATTATGTTCTTTCTTCTTATATATGCGCAGCCGATTGTAGTTATATTCTCCTCATCTAAATATCTCGACGCAAGTTTGCCCGTGCGAATTATCGGTGTAGTCAATTTTTGTTCTTGCATGAGTTACTTTTTTGGTTTATGTATTCTTACGCCGTTGGGACGTGAAAATAAATATGCTACTGCCAATCTTATTGGTGTGCCTATTAGCTTTATTTTGAATATATTACTTGATAATCGTTTTGGAGCTGTGGGCGCTTCGATTGCCATTCTTATTGCGGAAGGCGCCATCTTCATCCGACAGATAGAAGACAGCCGTGATATTTTAACATCGATTGTTTCACTAAAGGATACATTACGGACTCTTATTAGTCATATAGTTGCTTTTACCGTTGCTTTTATTATTTTGATTCTTCTCCCATATTCAGGTGTTAATGGTTATACTGCCGGTGGAGCATTTATCGTTCTTGTTTCCGGCTTTGCCGGGTACATTCTCACGTGGTTGATTATTGCACTTCTCCTGCATGAAGATACTGCGTATTGGATTTTTGACACTCTTTCGTGTGTTATTCGAAAATTAAAGAGATAGAGTTCTGAATAAGGGCGAAACATTTTGTCTTGGTCTGAAAGTGTTAGAAGTCTTTAACTCAAAAAGGTGTTGCACTCATGAGCCAACAATATTCGCGCCTACTCTCCGAGGAGAGGGATAGGTGCTGTGGACGTTTTCTTGGAGACAGTCGCGCAATAGTTCCTTGGTTTTGACGGTATTGTACCGGACTCATCCGGCCGGGTAGGGGGGGGGCTGCGGACATTTTCTTGGAGACTGGACGAAAGGATTTTCGTATGTCCGGTCCCGAGGAACGCAAGCGGGCGGTGGAACTCTATCTCACGACATCAACGACCACCGCCGAAGCGGTCGAACGTCTCGGTCATCCGACCAGGCAGTGCCTGGAACGCTGGCTGGCGAAGGATCCCCGTTACGCTGGACGTATGAGGAGCCCCATCATCCCCATGGAAACCAGGCAGAAGGCGATCGAACCAGTATTGGGCGGCATGCGGCAGGGGCAAGCCGCCCGGCGGCTCGGCGCGGGCGTGGGCGCCGTGGCCCATTGGGCCAATGGCGTATCGCGAGGAACGCCTGCAACGGCAGCTCCTCGGTGTCCATGCTGGTGGCGCACGCCCAGCCGACGATGCGGCGGGCGAACGTGTCGGTGACGAACGCCGTGTAGCCGAAGCGTCCGCCCGCCATGCGCACGTAGGTGGTGTCGGCGACATGCAGCC
The DNA here is from genome assembly GCA_022728415.1 of Collinsella sp. The sequence continues at coordinate 8,688 of JAIJJM010000060.1, forward strand.
GGTTCGGTGCCGACGCCTTGAACTTCCTTTCCACCAGATCCGGTCGTCCGCCCGTGCCCTTCGCCGGTTTCGTCGTCACCGGCGTCCTGCCGCGTCTGACGCCCTGAACGCCGAGCTCGCGCATGACGTTCTCATCACCTGGTCGCTTCCGATTTCGGCCGGATCCCGGCCCTGGGCGATCAGCTGGGCATGCATCTTCCTGTATCCGTACACGGCCATGAAAAAATCCGAGTGGATCTCGAGGATGTCGCGCGCCAGCGCCTCATGGCGCGCCCTCATGCGGCTGACGGGACGCGCTTTGAACATGCGGCAGCCGCGCGGCGTAATGAATCCGCAGTCCAGAGATCCGGCCGACGCCCCGCAGATCGGGACGTCGGCGACGCCGAGGCCCTGCGCCGTCGGATCGAGCTGGGCCTATAGGAACTTTGTGGTGCTTTAGGTCTGGTTCTCGGCGTCAGTCGGTGCCGTTGGGATATCGCGTGC
>JAIJJM010000914.1 GCA_022728415.1 Collinsella sp.
ATCATATACTAATTGTGTAAGAACAACTTTAAGCATAATATTTATATTATTATACCATAGTTTGGGAAAATAAAAAATTATATTTCATCAACGTTTCATAAAAGGTGTGTAGAATGTTATTGAAAGTAGCTATAAAATACTATTGTGTAAAAAATAAAGGAGAAATAATTTATGAAGAAAATAGTATCAAGAGGAGCATGCCTATTATTTGCATTATGTTTGAGCTTAAACGCAGTTGGGTGTCAAAAAAGTAATGAAAACAATAAAATTAAGGAAGGACAATCCATAAGTTCTGAAGAGGCAGGCATGTCAATTAATGCAAATGGCAAAAATGAAACTTTTAAGCCATCAGATTATACATTGGAGGCAAAGAAAGAATATGTTTATGAATATTTAGGGCTTAAATTTAAACTCTCAGACAAATTTAGAAATTATATAGCTGATAAAAAGATAGCGATGTTAGATAATCAAAGTCCTATAGATAAAGAACTAAAGTATGCTATTTTGACATTTGAAAAAATGACAGAAGAACAAAAGAATGCAGTTATAGAAAAGATGGGCGATGGATATAAAAATTGGCAAAATGAGCTTGAAAGAATTGGGACTATTGGTATATTCGAAAAAAATACATCAGAAGAAAAAATATCTAAAATTACAAAATGTGATACTCATACTAAAATAGGAGTTTCAAGTGATGGAAAATACGATTGCTATTTAAGCACAAATAGCGGAGCTGAAAGTAATCTTCTGAATGAATTAAAAAGAACTGAGATTCAAATTATAGATAAAAAAGAACGTCCTGAAAATGGTTTTGTGCTATCAGAAAAAACTGATTTAGAAAATACAGAAGCATTTAACAAAGAATCGGTTAAAGATTTACGTAAACTATCAACAAAGGACATAAATGGCAAGGATTTTACAAGTAAAGATTTTGAGAAGTATGATCTTACTATGGTAAATGTATTTGCAACTTGGTGTACAGCTTGTGTAAAGGAAATTCCTGATTTGGTTGAGGTTCAGAATGAAATGAAAAGCAAGGGTGTAAATATCGTTGGAGTTGTTACAGATACTGTTGATGATACCGGTGAAAACAAGGAAGCAATTGAAAAGTCAAAGTTAATAC
>JAIJJM010000915.1 GCA_022728415.1 Collinsella sp.
TTGGCGGCGAGCATGGCTAGCTTGTGCTGCCCGGCGCTGTACTGCACGCCAGCGCGCTCCACCAACAGCACGGCGGCCATGGCAATAAAGACCGCCCATACCACGAGCAGCCCCATCCAGCGAAAATGGCCCGCACGCTCGCGGATATGTTGCACCACGCTCATCGGGCCTCCTCTCCTTCACGCCAAAATGCCAGCCTCTCACGGTTCTCGGCGCTCAAATACACATGTTGCTTATCAACGGCATCAATCACCCGCCGCACCATCTCGCCGTCGTGGCGCAATACGGCCAAGCGCAGGCACAACATCCAAACATCTTGCTCATCGGGGGTATCGGCCACCAACCGCTCGGCAACGTCTTCTGCCTCATCAACCTCACCGGCATCGGCCAGCGCCGTGGCATAGCGAACACGTAGGGCAAGCCCGTCCTCGTGCTCACAGCGACGTGCAAGCAACCGTGCATACTGCTGGCGCTGAATTTGAGCCACGCGGCCCTCGGCCAAGCCGGACGCAAGATACGTACCCAAGTAGTCACAGTAGACATTAAGGTTTTGCGCACTCGGATCGGTCTTAAAGGCACGCTCCAGCTGCTGCAGCTTAAGGTCGGACTCCTTGGAAATCTGAGCCACTGCCGTCGCGGCATAGTGCGCGACCTCAACGTCGTCGTTGAGTTTTGCCGCCTGAAGCTGTGCCAGGTACGCATCCGGATCCTCGGTAAGCATAGAGAGCATCAGACGGCGGCGGTCACCCGGGTCGTTGACGATCAGTGCTTCCTCGAGCGGCACCACGCCATCATCGCCCTCGCGTCCCTGCACGAGCATACTGCGATGCATGTCGTCGTTAATGCGCAGCGCCTCCAGCGTGGCGTCCTTAAGGTCGTCACCGAACACCGCGCTGCGAACCGAAAGTAGCACCACCAGCAGCGGGCCCCACAACGGTACGAGCACCATCACGGCCAGCATGTGCCCGCGCACCGGCAGCAGGCCCAGTTTCATAAGCGTCCACAGCACCAAACACACCAGCGCATGAATTAATAGCAGTACGGTAGCAACGGCAAGCGAGATCAAGCGGCCTCCCCCTCACCGTTGTCAGCGGGCGCGATGCGCTGCAGCAGGGCCACAACA
>JAIJJM010000061.1 GCA_022728415.1 Collinsella sp.
TTCTGGTGCAGTTGTTCAAATGTGCTCAGAATGTTCGCTTCGCTGATTTCCGGAAAATTATCATATTCCAGTGACCTGGACCTGACTGAGGTGGAGCAGACAACGTCCGTATTCTCGTTGACCACTTCCGGACGGGAGACTGTGATTTCAGACATAATCGATATTCCTTTTTGCAGATAAATGAAAACGCCAGCCGTGTTCAGGCTGGCGTCAGTGGAATGAAGTCTGGTGAGTGAGATGATGAGTGAGACTCACCGGTTCTGGTGCTGAAGCTGCAGTTGGCGCAGGGTACGGATATCCTCTCTGGCCTGTTCGATACAGGGCAACAGTGCTGCTGAATCCGTTTTATCCTCATTGTTGTCAAAGATAATTCCCGATTCGCAGTCGATATTGTCCTGCAGCCACGCAATCAGAATATCCAGCGCTGTTTCCGTGGTTAATGATTTCATGTTGTTTCTGGTTACCAGTCGAAAGTGGGTAAACCCGGCAGGCATTCAGCGTTGGCATCCAGATGAATGAGACTGACGCCATAACGTCGGGTAAGTGTGACAACCAGACGACGGAACGTTTTTGACAGGCCCAGGCGCTTAAGCCGCAGAACCGGGTACGACCACGCATCAGTACGTAACAGATAACCGGTACCTGTAAAATGAATCCATTCTGATTCACCAACGTCCCTGGTCTGGTGTGACAGCGAGTACAACCAGGCGTTGTCCGTTTCCGTGATATGTGCGGTACTGCAGCGTATGCCGGCAAGGGTTGCAAACGGTGGTAGTGTGCAGGTTGACTGTTGGTCGGATTCCTCCACCACACGGAGTGAATAACCGTTTTCAGCGACGTTATTAATCAGTTCAGTGAGATTAACACCATCGACGTCAACGACAATGCGCCCCATGTTCAGTGCCTGCACGTTAACGCTGTCAGCTTCCAGCGTCAGGGCCAGTTTCATCGTTTCGCCTCCTGATACTTACCCAGGGTAATGTTATTTACCGTTCGGTAATTGTCGCGGGTCATCAGGCCGGTCGCCCGGCTAGCCCGGAGGATATCGATGCTGTTTATTAACTGAGAGCGGGTAGCAGATTGTTGTTATACATGGCGTATGAAGTATTACCAGTCATGCGGAGTAGTGTGGTGAGGGGTTGTATGAGAAATCGCCACCTTCTTGTCAGAGAGGGAACGCTACCATGAAAGTCAAAAGCGATAACGCAGACCGGTACGATCGGTAGGTAAAACTGTAGCGGTGTGCTGCCGACGAGGTCAGAATAATCTGCGCGTTTTTACGCCAGCGCCACCGACGAACAGCAGGAGATTGAGGGGAATTTGGCGGCGATAAAGACGTAGAAGAGAAAAACGGGCAATTTGCCGCATGCCCACAGAATCAGTGAGATCGTTAGCGACAGCAAAATGATCGGCAGCCAGCGGCGGCCTGCAATATCGGGATGAAGGAGATCCTACGATATCGATGCTGCACCTGATATGTACGATCAGTAAATAGAGTACGAAACAGAAAACACGACGATAATAACGCTGGCAGCGGTGCCTGTCAGGCAAACGCCCACACGCAATAAAATAAATCAACCATCGCAGGGCCGTGATCATCCGCATACACCGCTGATGACGCGTCTAAAAACGCGTCAATATGACTTCCCCGGAACATTACCTCATTTCAGGGTATGGAGAATTTTTAACATCGAGTTATCTATGGTCTGTTTGACTTTCTCGTAATAGATCGGTTCAGATAATGGCGAATCCCAGGTATGAATATCGTTCTTATTAAAAGGAATGCATTTCATGGCTACTGCCTTTAACTGTTTCCCTTTTTGCTCATACTCATTGATATCATTAATGGTAAATTTCAAACTCTCTTTTCTTGCTTCTGTTATTTCAGTTGGGCATACCAGCTTTATATCTCCTAAGGTAAATGTACTGACCCCGGTGATGAAAAATCTCTCGGGGATTTCTGTATAGTGCCGAGTATTCCAGATTAAGCCATTAAACATACTATGAGAATGAGTTTTATTTTCGATATAATACTGATGCGTTCTCCAGTCACTAATGCCAGAGAGACTCATTACCATATTAATGATCATATTTGGGATAGGGCGATACCACATACTGAATACAGTAATTACAACTGGTATGCATATTAAAACAACTATGAATCCAGTGAATTTATCACCATTTCTGCGCTCATTAAGATGTATGGCACCAGGCAGAATGCCAATAGTAACAATAGCTGCTGTTAAGGCAAGGAGCATTAGCATTTCAACCAAATCACTTGTCCCCTCACTAAAATCAAGTTGGGTAAGCAGAAATAACATAGGTAATATTTGAACGATCCCGGGAGTCATAAATTGCAAGGGTAAAAAACATAACAATCTTGGTTTTCTTGGTAATTTCTCATAGTTATCAGATTTATGCCAACTAAATCTCTTTGTTTTAAATAGATTAAAATAGGATACAAAATAACTAAAAGCAAGCATCAATACAAAACCGGTGATACTTATGGAATAACCATTCCATCCATAAAGATAGTAAATATAGTAGCCAACAATTATACTACAGCATATAAACAAGCTATTTAGATAACAAACAGTGGAAATTCGATGTGGTATGCTTGGATAATTTTTGAAATTATCTTCATGTAATGTGTAAATGAGGATTAGAATAAAAGAGGAAATGAAAATTACTAAGCTAAACCCAGAAAGCGATACTATTATAAAAACAAAAATGATACCTATGGCTGAACTGAGGCTTACAGTATCAAAGAAAATATCTAATCTATCTATGTTTGACAGATAGAACCATATAACAGCCATTGTGCATCCAGTAATAAATGTAGATGAGGTTATTACTGAAATAATGAATTTTTTATTCAACAGCTTTATGACAGATTTATTCATAATCCGAATTCCATACCTGATAAAATTCGTATTGTAGTGAGGACCGATTTTTTGAGCAACTTATAACCATCGCTTAAAGCTACTTGCTACCATACATGCCGTTATCCCGAACCATAAAGCGCTTGGCAGTAACACCAACATCACAGACAGATACTGCGGTTGCGCCAAATAAAAGAATGGCGGATAAGGTCGGCGGATTGCAACGTGATGCTGTGCTGTAGGATGACTTCTGCGGTCTCGTCCAGCGCCAGCCACTCCTGGCGGATTTTGTGTGGGGGCATGGTGTGTTCCTTTTTGTGTTGTTGGTTGCGTATAGTGCTTGTTGATGATGAAAACCGGTGTGAGATATTTTTGCCAAAACAACTAACACTGATCAGTGTAGGTAACGAGCTTTTCAGACATAATCTGGTGATGATTTACACTGGAAAAACAGGACGTAACACTGAATAGCTCTGGAGACGATTTGCTTGAAGTGGCGTGCTATTTGTTGAAAGAAGGATTTCTGATGATACCTTATTTTAAAGGAGGCTAAAGGGAGAGGAGAGAGCCCTGTTGAAATCAACAGGACTTAATAGCTCCTCTCCGAAGGGCAAGGAGATCACCCGTGCGCCTGGTTAGGTGAAGAAGTACTCAGCGTGGTTGCAGACAGTTATCTTCTTTCCAGCCGTACAGCCACTCCATGCCGCGATAAAACTCTGCCTGCGATTTCCCTTTCCACAGCAGGTTACGAACCTGGCGTTCTACTCCCGCGGCGTGATAAATCCGTCCCATCTCACGGGTCGACCAGACAATACGCGCGGTGCGCGGAATACGTACCGACTCATACAGCGCAAAGGCTTGCGCCGCATCACCCTCACACTGCGCCAGCGCCTTACCCAGCGTTACCGCGTCTTCCAGCGCCATACAGGCACCTTGCGCCATATATTGCGCCACTGGATGGGCTGCATCGCCCACCAGCGTAATGCGGTTAGTGCCCCATTTCGCGACTGGTTCACGGTCGGCAGTTGACCAGCGTCGCCATGAAGTCGGTTTATCCAGCATCTGGCGCGGACGCGGGTGAATCCCCTCAAAGTAAGAGAGCACTTCCTCTTTACTGCCATCCTTCACGCCCCACTCTTCCTGCTGGCGGCTGTGGAATGTCACCACCAGGTTATACTGCGTGCCGCCGCGCAAAGGGTAATGCACCAGGTGACAGTGCGGCCCCGCCCACAGTACCGGTGCGTTAATGCGCAAATCTTCCGGCATATCGGCACAATCGATAACCGCACGGTAGACAACATGTCCGGTGACACGCGGCGCATCGCCCAATAAGCTCTGGCGCACCACTGACTTCACGCCGTCACAGCCAATCAGAATATCGCCGGTCCAGCTATTGCCGCGATCGTCAAACACGGTGACATCGTCTTCCGTCTCGCGAATATCCACGACGTTGGTGGAGGTGTGATATTCCACGTCCGGATGCGTCAGTACCGCTTCCCACACCGAGGCGTGAATATCAACCCGGTGGATCACCGCGTAAGGACCGCCGAAATGGTCACGAAAGGCCTGCCCGGTTTCAATGCGCACCACTTCTTCGGCGTTCACCGCATCCATCATGGTAATGTGATCGGTAAACACCGCGCGCTGGCGGGCAACTTCGCCGACGCCGAGGCTGTCCAGCGCCGAAAACGCATTTGGCCCCAACTGGATGCCCGCGCCAATCTCACCGATCTCATGCGCCTTTTCCAGCAGCACCACTTTGATCCCCAGGCGGGCTAGTGACAGCGCAGTTGCCGCACCGCCGATCCCGCCTCCCACAATTACTGCGCGTGTTACTTTCGTCATTATAGTTCTCCTGGTCAGGCTGAAATTTTATCTTGTTGATTTTCTGGCGCTGCGGCAATGAACGCTGGCAACTGTGTGCAGGCGTCGTACACCGCTTTGCAGCGTGGATACCCGCTCAAATCGCAGTTCATGCGTAGCGCGTTTGCCCACTGCGGGACAAGGCAGCAATCTGCCAGCGTCGGCGTCTCGCCCACACAAAATTGCCCCGACTGGTTCTGGCGCAACAGTTGTTCCACCGCGCTTAACCCTTGCTGGATCCAGTGCGCATAGCCGCCGGTGACCGGGTTGACGTAGCGCATTTTGTAGCCATCCCATTCGTCGGCATCGCCCATGCGGGTTAAATCGTGCAGCACTTCGCGGCTGCGGTCATAACGATAGTTAAAGATCGGCGAGGAGTTCCCCGTCTGATGGCGCAGCGGCAACATATTGGCAGCGTAACGCGGCAGGTAATCGCCCTCTTTACGCGTTACCGGTTGTTGATCTTCCGGGTAATCTTCGGCAAAACCGCAGCCCAGAGTGTTCACTAATGGCAGATCCAACCCATCGAGCCAGATAACCGGTTCGTCGCCAGGGTTGCCGTGATCGTGCCAGCGCCACTGCGGGGTCAGGATAAAATCGCCCTCATTCATTGGCGTGCGTTCGCCGTCAACGGCGGTAAATGCCCCTTTGCCTTCAACAATAAAACGCAGCGCCGACTGGTTATGACGATGACTCGGTGCCACTTCGCCCGGCATGATCAGTTGCAAACCGGCATATAAAGTCGCGGTGATGGAAGACTGCCCTCGCAGCGCCGGGTTTTCCAGTACCAGCACGCGGCGCACCGCCTCTTTCGCGCCAATCAGGCTGCCGCTCTCCAGCAGCAGCGGGCGGATCTCCTGATAATTCCAGTACGCTGGCGCACAGTTAGCGTTGGGCGTTTTCGGCACCAGATGGTGCAGTGACTCCCACAGCGGGGTCAGGTTTTGCCCGGAAATATGCTGATAAAATTGCTCGCGGCTATTTTGATTGTTATCAGTCATTGGGATGCTCCTTATTCGTTCACAACGCCTGCGCGAGGCAGTGAGTCAGGGACAGAGGTCGACTGGCGAACCACGGTAATCAGCAGGGTTAACATCACCGCACTGATCGCCGCAGGCACAGCGATAATGAAAAACAGGGTGTCGAAAGAGAAATTCATCGCCATCATCACGCCGCCAGACAGCGAACCAACAATCGCGCCGCAGCGGCCGATAGCATTTGACCAGCTCACGCCCGTAGCGCGACTTTGTGTTGGATAAAGTGTTGCGGTCAGCGCATTCAGCCCCACCTGCGATCCGCTAATGCCAATGCCAGTGCCGAAAATCGCCAGCGCCATCAGCCATAATCCATCCTGGCTTAAGCCAATCATCACGATGCATATAGCGCCTGTGGCATAGCTCAGCGCCAGTACGCGGAAAGGATTGAACTTATCCATCAGCACACCCAGCGCCAGCGCGCCTAACGTACCACCAATCTGGAACGCGGCGGTGACCCAGGACGCGTGTTGCAGGTCGATGCCGCGATGGTTCAGTAGCGTCGGCATCCAGCTTGAGAGCAGGTAAATAATCAGCAGGCTCATAAAGAACACTACCCACAGCATCAACGTGATGGGTAACTGACGTCCCATAAACAGTTGACGAATGCTGCCTTTTGTAACGGAGGCTGATTCAATGAGATAAAAATGGGTATCGACATAACGCTCGCGGGTGATGGCGCTGACGGTTTTCGCAATCACCGCCTGCGGTAGCTGGCGGCGCACCTGCCAGCGTGGCGATTCCGGCAGAACTACCAGCAGTGCGACAAACAGCATCAGCGGTAACACGCCCCCCAACACCAGAATGCCGTGCCAGCCAATCACCGGCACCAGTTGCGCACTGACAATCCCGCCAAACGCCGAACCCAGCGTAAAGCCGCAAAACATCAGCGTCACCAGCGCGCCGCGGCGGCGGGCAGGCAGATACTCCGAGGTCATGGTGATGGTGTTCGGCATCGCGCCGCCCAGACCCAGGCCGGTGAGAAAGCGCAGGAAGACCAGAGTTTGCAGATCCGGAGAGAAAGCTGAGGCGAGGCTTAACGCGCCAAACAAAAAGACGCACAGCTCAATCACCCGCTTGCGACCAAAGCGATCGGACAACGGGCCACAAAGCAGTGCGCCTGCGGTTAACCCCAGCAGACCCGCGCCAAAAAGCGGGGCGAGATCGCCTGCGGTGAGTTGCCAGTGAGTGCGAATATCAGGGGCGATAAATCCGATAGCCGCGGTGTCAAAACCATCGAGCATTACCACCAGAAAACAGCAGATGATAACGCGCCACTGCATCTTGCCGACCGGAGCAGCATCGATAAGTGCTTGTAGATCACGTCGTTGAGTCATAGTAAATGCCTCAGTGCAGGTAAGGTAGATGTTTCTTTTGTTTTGTATATGTTGCGATATTGTGATTAAAGAGATGAAATGTACAATGGCATTTCGGGCAGAGAGATAACCTGGAGGTTATGGTAAATGGCAAACTGGGCGCAAAAATTAAAACTACATCACCTTGAAATGCTGGTGGCGCTGGGTGAACAGGGCAATCTGACCCATGTCGCACGAATGATGAATATCACCCAACCTGCGCTTTCGAAATGGTTGTCACAACTCGAAGATGAGATTGGAATCACACTTTTTGAGCGGCACAGCAAAGGATTACGTCCGACTGAAGGCGGCAAATTGTTATTGCAACATGCCCAACGGTTAATCAATGACATGGAGCGATCGCAACATGAACTGGCCCGTTTTAAACAAGGTGGACTGGTCGGCAGTCTGAAAATTGGCTGTTCTCCCGTCGCCACTGACTGCGTATCCCAGGCGATTTTGCATTTGCTTACGAAGATGCCAACTCTACACCTGAATATCGAAGAGAAGGTGATGACCCCATTGCTGCAAGATCTGTTGGCAGGTTCTGTCGACGTGGTCGTTGGGCGAATTGGCGGTCGCGCCTTGCAACTGCCACTGAATTATCAGGTGCTGTACACCGAGCCAGTATGCTTTGTCGCCCGCCCTGAGCACCCACTGGCGAAATACGCCACCCTCAGCTGGAATGATCTTGCCAACTGGCGCTGGATCGTCTGGCCGACGGGTACCCCCATTCGCATTAGTATTGATAATGCGCTGGTAGACCACGGCGTAATGCTGCCAGAAAACACGATTGAGTCGGCGTCGATGAACGTCAGTACCAACCTGTTACAAAGCAGCGATATGATCTCTATTTTGTCATTACGCCTGGCGCAACGTTATGCCAGCCAGGGACAACTGGTGATACTCAACCTGCCAAAGATAGAACAGAAAGGCAGCGTCGGTGTGTTCTGGCGCAATAACGAAACGCCTTCTTATGCTTTAAGTCAGTTTCTGCACTTTTTACAGCAGAATTAGTGTGCTGAACTGGGCATTCGCACGATGTTACTTCCCTGTAATTCAACGATGCGTAATTTTTCGGGGAATCGTGCACTGTGATAAGGCGTGATCTTTCATGGGGTGAAAATCCCACCAGGTGACTGTCGTTCCAGGCGGTAGCAGTCAAAGCAGTCGTGTGGGTAACAAAGCGGCTGATGTATTTGATGAAGAAGCTGTAGGTGTTTCAGTGAGTATACAGGTTATAATGTGAGTGAATCTGAGCAGGCCTCGAAAGAACCAATTGGAAGGACAACCCATTAGGAATTCCCAGAAAACAAGACAGGCATAGTGAGATGTGATCTAATTGATTGTGCTAGCAATTTCAAGGATATCACCACTATGCCTGCACGTTCATTATGCCAAAAATTCCTTAAAAACATACTGGCCACTTTGCATTTCTACCATCAAAAATCACTGATTGACGCAACAAATGCTGTAATAAATGGCGCTTCCCTCATGCTTAGCAGCATCGGGCGTCATTTAACCAGACAGCATTAGTTAAAAACAAGATAAAGCGGGTGGATTGACCGTTGGGGAATTCTCAACTGAAAAATGATCTTCCCACCATTTTTCAGTTGGTTACTCAAAAAAATACGCTGAGAATGTTCGTGTTGTTGTACGCCTTCGCCAGCAGTGGCAGGATGTTCAGGAGGAGTGTCGGCAGGCAGAGGTCGGATCAGGAGAGCGGCTGCGTAATGCCCTGCTGAATGTGGATTATACCACCAGTTTTGAACTGCCTTTTCGTCTGCTTTTAACCCGCACGTCACAGCTGATTGCTGTGCTTTGGGAAGAATGGGATATCAGCCAGAAAAATGTGGTGTTTAACGATAAACGCTTTGGTTGCGTGTATAGCCTGAAGGCCAGTCTTTCCGGCGTGCGGATACATTCTGGTACACCAAATACCTGACACATCGCTTCAATGGGAAATTGTTGTCGCCATTGTTCGATTAACGCGTATTTTTCAGCGACTCCTGTGCAAAATACGCTGTT
>JAIJJM010000916.1 GCA_022728415.1 Collinsella sp.
GATTCCCGTGGTGTGCCGCATGTGTCTCTGGGTAAGGGGGCGGCGTCAGTCTTCCAAACTGATTACGCGAATTCGGCTGCCGGCGCTCGCTATTCCTCTGCTTGTTCCCCTGCTTCCGATAACGGGCCTTATGCAGTGATGCAGGAGCGGCGGAATGCGCGTTCGGCGCAGCGCTCGGCTCTCGGTGCGGGGTTGATGCCGCATATCCATATTTCTCTGAGCCACGATGGTCCGATTGCTTCCGCGGTGGTGACGATTTCTGTGGAATAGCGCCGGTGGCTCGGCGAGTCTTGGGTTGTGATTATCGAACCGGTTTGATGTATTGTAATACAATACGTCAAACGATTGATGCGGGCAACGGATAGAGACAAAGGAGTTTCCGGTGGCTCAAAGCAACCAGTCGGCACAGGCAGGATCCGGACTGGTGCAAGCGCGGCGATATGTTCGGCATGACCATGTACACCGACCTGTTCGCCGGCGACCTCAAGAAACTTGCCGACAAGATTCCGTACTTGAAGGAGCAGAAGCTCACTTACCTGCACTTGATGCCGTTGATTGACATGCCGCACCCGAACAACGACGGTGGCTATGCGGTCCAGGACTTCGACACCGTGGACCCGAAGCTCGGCACCAACGAAGACCTCGCCGCCTACTTCGGCACGCCCGAGGCCCCCGAGTGCCACATGCTATACAACGTCTCCATCATGGTCAACCTGTGGAGCGCGCTCGCCAGCCGCGACGTGCGTCTGCTCAAGAACCAGATCGACAAGCTCGACTCGCTGCCCGAAAACTGCTGGTTCGTGATTCTGGACGCGATGGACGCCGACCTCCAACCATACGAGTCTCAGCTCACCCATTTGTGATTTCGACGGTTTCTAGCTCCCCTCTCTGAGGGGAGCTGTCGCCGTAGGCGACTGAGGGGAGTCCTCGGCAAAGCCGCAATCCATCAACTAGATTGGCTGGTCCTGCTGCAACCACACGCGTTTGCCATCCTCGAAGAAATATGTATAATAACTCAAGTCGCCAAAAGCGACGCTTAACGCGGATGTAGCTCAATGGTAGAGCCTCAGTCTTCCAAACTGATTACGCGGGTTCGATTCCCGTCATCCGCTCCACTG
>JAIJJM010000917.1 GCA_022728415.1 Collinsella sp.
CAGGCCATGGGCCGCGTGGGCGAGGTCATCACCCGCACCTGGCAGACGGCTTCCAAGATGCGCGCCCAGCGCGGACCGCTTCCCGAGGACGAGGGTCACGACAACGACAACTTCCGCGCCCGCCGCTACGTCGCCAAGTACACGATTAACCCGGCGCTCACCCACGGCGTGGCCGATTACGTCGGCTCGGTCGAAGTGGGTAAGTTTGCCGACTTAGTGTTGTGGAACCCGGCCTTCTTTGGCTCGCGCCCGGATATCATCATCAAGGGCGGCATGATCGTCGCCTCCAAGATGGGTGACGCCAACGCCTCCATCCCCACCACCGAGCCGGTCACCTACCGCCACATGTTCGCGGCTGACGGTCTCGCCCGCGCAACGAGCTGCCTGACGTTTATGAGCCAGGCCGCCCTGGACCTGGAGGTACCCAAGAAGCTCGGCCTTAAGAAACACGTCGTGCCCGTACACGGCTGCCGCACCGTGGGCAAGGCCGACATGAAGCTCAACGGCGCCATGCCCACGATCGAGGTCGACCCCGAGACCTACAAGGTCACCGTCGACGGCGAGCTCGCCAGCTGCGAGCCGGCGACCAAGTTGCCGCTCACGCAGCTCTTCAACCTGTTTTAATAGCCACTTTGCCGCCGCACGGAGCACGGGCGCAGCCCCCGGCTCCACGCGGCCCACGATTTGCACAAGGAGGGGCACATGCTCTGCACACATATCGAGGGCAATCTCAACGACCCCTCCTTTGAGCTGGCGCTTCGCCGGCGTCTGGGCGGGGCGTTCACAACCGACGAGGTTCTGCTCGACTGGGATGAATGTCGCCGGCGCGTAATCCGCAAAGTAAGCGAGGCGGGACGCGATGTTGGCATTCGCTTGGGAGACGCAGCGCTCGACCAGCCCCTTACAGACGGCGACGTGCTGGGATGCGTCGAGGATGTAGGCGAGGTTCCCATCGTGGTCGTCGCGCGACCGCGGCGTGCAGAAGCGCTGCTCATCGAATGTGACCGGATGGAACTCCTTGCCTTGGCACACGCCTGCTGGGAAGTGGGCAACATGCATGCGCCACTCTTTCGCGGCGACAGCGACGAACACACGGTGCGCCTGCTCGCCCCCGC
>JAIJJM010000918.1 GCA_022728415.1 Collinsella sp.
ATGGTGAAAAACCGGGTGCCGATAAGATGGTGACTTTCGCCTTTATTTGGGTGGCGCTGGCAATTTTTGTGATGGATGCGATTTATACGCAGCGTAGAAAAAGTTAAGAATTAACATGGGTAGGCCGTTTAAAGAGCCTACCCACTGACTTATTTATCTTTTTTTGAAAAAAATTAAGATAAGAAAAAGAACAATATTTGTTACAGGAAATACCCCCAAAACTCCCCAGTACTTACTCCATCCTAGAGACATCGTATATCTACCAAGGATTTGACAAAACCCAAAACTTAACCCTATACCTATACTTCTTAAATTTAATGTCGTAGTCAGGCTTAAAATAAATAGAACAAGGATGGTAATAGCCCACCACAATAACCATGCCTTAACAAAATCAGATTTTTTGCTGTAAGGTTCTTTACCCAAGAACAACTGCCAAAAGTTACCATTTCCCATATAGAATCCATTCACCCAAGATATTGTTTATAGAATAAAAATACATTTCAATTATATTTAATTAAAATATACCCCATCAATAAAAACTTACACACTCTAAATTACTACTGTATAGTTATCAATGCAAAGACTGCTATATTGCATATATATATGCAAACCACATAATTCAGGTAATATATATTCAAAACAATTATATATAAAACAGTGTAAAAATGTTCAAATTATCCATCAGAAATATATTCTACCCATCCAGGCTTGAGCGTTTATCACGCTTTCAGTTCATAATCTATACATTAACATCATGGTCAATATTAATAACTTTGAATGATATCAACCTGGCTTTGAGTTTTATTCTGGTTATTAATAATACCTATGTAAATATCAATATTGGAGCAAAAAGAATAAGAGATACTGGATGTAAGGCAATCTACTTTGTATTGATTTCATTGGGCTTGACACTTTTTTCTATTATCTCTGCAGCAATTGAAGGGATGAGATGTGAGTCATTAAGCGTCCAACTCAACGTGGCATGGATATTATTCACAACAATTATGTTATCTGCGATTCCCTCGGCTAAAATGTCGCTGTCAGCACACTAACTTACTCACAGCGACATCGTATAGTTACAGCCAGTTCTTACGCTTAAAGTACAGATACGGTG
>JAIJJM010000919.1 GCA_022728415.1 Collinsella sp.
TTTGTCTTCACGAAGGAGGCAACCAGCCGGATTGGCGTGGGGAATCTTTACCGGCTGATGCGCGGCTATGCCACCGGCGGTTATGTCGGTACACCGGGCAGCATGGCAGACAGCCGGTCGCAGGCGTCCGGGACGTTTGAGCAGAATAACCATGTGGTGATTAACAACGACGGCACGAACGGGCAGATAGGGCCACAGGCGCTGAAGGCTGTTTATGACGTAGCCCGTAAGGCGGCAATGGATGTTGTGACCGGGCAGATGCGCGATGGTGGTCTGTTCTCCGGAGGTGGACGATGAAAACCTTCCGCTGGAAAGTGAAACCCGGGATGGATGTGACATCGGCTCCTTCCGTCAGGGAGGTGCGCTTTGGTGATGGCTATTCCCAGCGTGCGCCTGCCGGGCTGAACGCTGACCTGAAAACGTACAGCGTGACGCTGTCTGTCTCCCGTGAGGAGGCCACGGCGCTGGAGTCGTTTCTGGCAGAGCACGGAGGCTGGAAGGCCTTTCTGTGGACGCCGCCTTATGGTTACAGGCAGATAAAGGTGACCTGCGCAAAATGGTCGTCGCAGGTCAGTATGTTGCGTGTTGAGTTCAGCGCAGAGTTTAAACAGGTGGTGAACTGATGCAGGATATCCGGCAGGAAACACTGAATGAATGCACCCGTGCGGAGCAGTCGGCCAGCGTGGTGCTCTGGGAAATCGATCTGACAGAGGTCGGTGGAGAACGTTATTTTTTCTGTAATGAGCAGAACGAAAAAGGTGAGCCGGTCACCTGGCAGGGGCGACAGTATCAGCCGTATCCCATTCAGGGGACGGGATTTGAACTGAACGGCAAGGGCAGTGCTGCCCGTCCGACACTGACGGTCTCTAACCTGTACGGCATGGTCACCGGGATGGCGGAAGATCTGCAGAGTCTGGTTGGCGGAACGGTGGTCCGGCGTAAGGTTTACGCCCGTTTTCTGGATGCGGTGAACTTCGTCAACGGAAACAGAGACGCCGATCCGGAGCAGGAGGTGATCAGCCGCTGGCGCATCGAGCAGTGCAGCGAACTGAGCGCGGTGAGTGCCTCCTTTGTACTGTCCACGCCGACGGAAACGGATGGCGCTGTTTTTCCG